>JABGPJ010000026.1 GCA_018645005.1 Deltaproteobacteria bacterium
CAAATCAAAAGGAAGATATGGACTCAAGATATTGGGTGATTTTTTTATCTTTGGATAAGTCTAATGGTTCAACGTTATGACCAGAAACGATCTCCCTGACACGATTTTTTAAGCGATTTGTTTGTTGCTTATAATCTTGCCCGATTTTGCTCCGGTTTATTAATTTTGAATTCCAGATTCTTTTTTTATGGTTTTTGGCGGTATCCGGGTGTGACAGAAAAAAAGACGACGTCGTGGCAACTTCATGAATAACCTTCACTGATAAGGCCTCTTCTGTCAGCTCGGCAGGTTTCAAAAGATGTTTTGCTTCCTTGAGCATCTCTATCACCAGAACCAACATCAATGGATCGTACAACTCTCCGAAACACATGTAACCCATGTCATGCACCAAAGAGCTTCGAGATTGAACGGCCATCATTATCCCTCGATATGCCTCCCAGGCGGCCTGACCGTCGATCTCCATGGCATCGGTACATCCGGCTGTTCCCCATGAGGGCAAATCGTAATATTTTCCCATGTCGGCATACATGGCAACCGTTCTAAACCATTCCCCGGCACCATAGCAGACAAAACCGGTCCGCATGTCTGCACTGGATGTATTGCTGCCGTATATAAACTTGGCCTGAGGATTTTTCAAGAATGCGATCACCAAACCAGCCAAAGACTCCGCTCCACCCTGCACGACACCGCCTTCTGGCGTAACCGGTGCTAAAACACCACTATTAGCCCCGGCACCAAAAATAAAAGGAATTTCGTTTTCAGAACAGTATAGTAGTTTATCAATCCCTACCTTATCGAATCTTAAAGGAGATAGCGGTTCCAGGTAGGCAATATAAAAAGGTCTGGAGGAACCATTTTCGTTGGTAATGATTTGAGCAATTTGATGAATATGTTTGATATCCTCCAAAGTCACACAGGTTGTTACAATTGGGCGAGTTGTGTTTTTCGCCATTTCGGCGAAAATGGCAGGATACAGAATTTCCTTTTTTATTCTGCGAGGTAAGGCCATCGACATGATAAAATCAAATCCCAGAGCATCGGCCAGTTTTACGTTGTATGTCACGTCCTCCAATCTGGATTCTCTGATTTTTCCGGTATTTATGTCTCTTTGATAGAGCGCGTCTGAACCGGGACCAAAATAGTTACTCCCGTTTTCCAGTTTCAGGGCCGGCTCTCCGTTTCTGTCGTAGATGGTGGTTGAGTGTTTGATTTCGCTGAGTGCTTTTTCAACGACTTCTTTGGGTATTGTGACCCTGTCACCTTTTTTCCTTGCTCCGGCTGTTAGTAACAGGGTTTCCGCTTCCTCATTATCGAGAAAAATACCCGTCTGTTCCAAGACTTCCAGGGTCGCCTGATGGACCTGTTCTGCTTGAGAATTCGACAAGAAAAATGGCCTGGTCATTTGATTTCCTTTCGAGAATTATAGATCCAAGGAAATGAAGATGATAAGGAATGATAAGAAATTGGTTTCTCGGAGTCAAGAGCTGTTTTTCATTTCTTTTTCTTGGATAATCAAGCACAATTCTTAATGATTAACCGATTATAATGATGCGATCATGAATTTTGAAGAGGGACAGGCTTTGAAGTTGGTTGACATGCAAATGTCGTTTCGGCATAATGTATACATATTTGAAGTTCAACTTCTAATTTGTATACATGAGTAACCAATGTTAGTTACGAGAGCAATAGCAGCCCATATCAAGAGGCTGGCAAGTCATTACCCGGTTATCACCATAACAGGCCCCAGGCAATCTGGAAAAACGACGCTCTGTAAGATGGTGTTTCCGGAAAAAGCTTATGTATCCCTGGAAAATCCAGATTCCCGTCGTTTTGCTGCCACTGATCCCAATGGTTTTTTTAAACAGTATCCAGCCGGCGCTATTATCGATGAGATTCAGCGAGTTCCCGAGCTGTTATCTTATATCCAGGGGATTGTAGACGATCACGGGATAGCAGGAGAGTTTATTATCACGGGAAGTGCACAGTTCGAACTTCTGGAAAATGTGACACAGTCACTGGCTGGGCGAACTGCCCTGGGAAAGCTGCTGCCCTTCTCTTATGACGAGATATATTCAGGTCAATTTGTTGATGTTGATGAAATGCTTTTCAAAGGTTTCTTCCCACGTATTTATGACAAAAAACTGGATCCATTGGAGGCGTATGCGTTCTATTTTGAAACCTATATTGAAAGAGATGTCCGCGCCCTGATTAACGTGAAAGATTTTTCATTATTTGAAAGATTCGTACGATTATGTGCAGGTAGAACAGGACAAGTGCTTAATATGAGTTCTCTGGCAGCTGATGTTGGAACAAGCGTGCATACCATTAAATCATGGCTTTCTGTACTCGAAGCCAGTTTTCTTGTTTTCTTTATGTCCCCACATTTCAGGAACTACAGGAAGAGATTGGTCAAATCGCCTAAAATGTATTTTCTGGATCCAGGGCTAGCCTGTTATCTGCTTGGAATAACACAATCGAATCAACTGGCGATTCATCCCTTACGGGGATTCATTTTTGAGACGTATGTCATTTGTGAATTGTTAAAGCAACGATTCAACAATATTAAAAGAAGTAACCTGTATTTTTTCAGGGATAACGCAGGTCATGAAATCGATGTGATTATCGACAAAGGGCCGACGCTTCTTCCCATTGAAATCAAGTCTGCAGCAACAATCCATCCGGAGATGTTTAAAGGACTGGATTATTATCAAAAGCTTAATCCTGATGCGGAAAAACCGGTCCTGGTATATGCAGGTAATGAAAGTCAACAACGCTCAGGTCATACTATCGTCAGCTTTAACTCAATCCATCATATCGATAATTAAAAGTGGATATACCACCGAGGGGATTTTCTTTTTAGTGCGAAACGAACCTATTTAGAAAATTATCAGTATTTCCGCATTTACCGGAATTTGAGCTATCCGCTACTGATAGCAGGCCTGAGGCGATTGGCAAAAATCCGGAAACCCTACTCTTTTGCTTGCCAGAATAGACACTTACTATAAACAATAGACTGTCACGTCAATTCTGAAATCGAGCAGACATTTGCAAACGACATTTAAGGTCAACAATGATATGATCACATCCAAAAGACACGCCGATATCCTGGAGATGGTTCGCGAACAAGGATATGTTTCGGTAGAGAAAATGGCTCATCGATTCGCAGTCACACCGCAGACGATTCGCAGGGATATCAACCAGCTTGGCAATGAAGGCTTTTTACGACGGTATCACGGTGGTGCCGGGATAACGTCCAGTACGGAAAATCTGGCCTACAAGACGCGACAGATCCTTTGCCAGGCCGAAAAAAGCAGGATTGCCAGACTCCTGACGGAGCATATCCCCGACAAGTCTTCAATCTTCATCAATATTGGAACCACCACTGAAGAAGTTGCAAAGCATTTAAGCAATAAGAAGGAGCTTCGGGTAATTACCAACAACCTCCATGTTGCGGCAACTCTGTTCGATCATGACAATATCGACGTGATTGTGGCAGGGGGGCCTGTGCGATCCAGGGATGGGGGAATCACAGGTGATGCCACCATTGACTTTATCAATCAATTTAAAGTGGATTACGGCATCATCGGCATCAGCGGAATCGATAACGATGGTACACTTTTGGATTTTGACTATAACGAGGTCCGGGTGGCCAAAACGATCATTGCCAATTCCCGCAATGTCTACCTGGCTGCAGATCATTCAAAATTCGAACGCAATGCAATGGTTTGTCTTTGCCATCTCAGTGAAATCACAGCCCTGTTTACAGATCAACTCCCACCTGCAGATATTTTGGAAATATTAAACAATTCAAACGTTTCCCTTCACGTAGCCGAATAGTCCGAGGTTGATTCTCAGTATCCCTATCCTTAAACAATCCGGATTAAGGGTTGGCTCAAAAATTTCTCAAGTGTTTCCCATTAGCATCTCTTTGGGGTGCCCCCAGTGTTAAATTCGTGAAGCATTGAATTTTTAATGTACTGAAATTACGAAGTTAAAATTCATGTTTCTTATAAGTGTCAAGGAAACACGTTGCTGTGGCATTTTGTCTGCAAAATG
>JABGPJ010000028.1 GCA_018645005.1 Deltaproteobacteria bacterium
GAAATACCTTCCCTATGGAACCGCGCGTAAGGCTTCCAATTCTTACCTCCAGTGCTGTCTTAATATCGGAGACTGTTTCCTGAGAGTAGCCTTTCTCTTCAAGCACTTGGTCCACTGTTGATACAAGGTCCGCAATGGTGGGAGGCTTGTCTGCCTCTGGATAATTTTCGTATACGCGTTCTAAGGATTCCCTTAACAGGGCTGGCAATGGACCCGAAACAGGCATAGACGCGAGAAAGCAATCGTTAAGTCTGTCACTGTGTTCATCCACGGATATGCCCGGGGGTAGCTCTAAGGGGTTGAAGCGATAGGGCGAAATTATTTCATTACCCGGTGTGTAGATTTCAAGCTTTTTTGCGAGCCCGCGAGCATTATTGTCGGAACAATCCTTTAACGTTTTTAATCTTCTGTACTCTGTCTTGACTGGTTCAATAATAAGAAAAGGGATTTTGTTTTGATGAAGCTGAAGACAAATATTCATGCTGGTGTTCGTCTTTGTTGAACCAGACATCCCACATCCAAATAGGTGTTTCGGAAGGGTGGGGATAGGGACGATCCTTCGTAGAGATGGGTTATCATAATCAACCCCGAGAACGATAACGTCTTTTTCGTTTTCACTGGGAGGATCTGTGTTTTTTCTAATGCAAACTGGTGATTTGCTCGATGCCACCGGCAACCGCATGGCGCCTTTGAGTTCTTCCACGGTCGCAAGACGGCAAAGCCTGGCAAAATCCGGATAGAAAGTTGAATCTTTTTCATGAACAGATGAATCAATGGGGGGCAATGAGGGTTTGCAGAGATTTTTGATCTTATTCAAATGTTTATCAAATGATTGTGTCCCCTCTGCCTTTGACAACAATTTATAACTTCCATTCTCGAAAGCAGAATCTGCCACAAGCGATCCAATCAACTGGGTCACAGGAAGGGATTCAGCAAGCACACCGATGTGAAACAGCAGATGGGGTTTTAGAAGCGTTTCATGAAAACGTTGCTGCGAGCGTAGAATATTGTCCGCTAACGGATCACGGTAGCACATAGGCTTGATGTTTTGACCACCTGGAGATTGCCAGCTGGACCCGTCGCTGAAAAAATCTATTTCACTTTCTGTATTTTGGTCCCGATCCCACGGCCTGTTGATCGACTGTAGTCGCGCCAGATATTGTGTATGGTGTAAAATTTCACTAGAAACGTCCGCCGGTTCAATGTGAATGTTTATGAAAACAGTTTCGTCAATGCCGCCAAGAATCATATCGAGATCCATGTAATTGTTCCGATCCTTTGAGTCAAAGGATTGAATTGTATAGTAATATGGAGGAATCCTTGCATTGAATTCTGATCCATATAGTGGCATTATCTGATTTTCGAGCCTGACGATCTCGTAACCCGCTTTAAATCTTTTCCAGGGCGCTTTCAATGTTTCGACTCGTTCAAAATGATAAAATCTACTTAGTGGTCCTTTCTCGAACAAAAGCTTTAGACCGTCTCCAACATCGGCTTCCTTCCCTATGCAGGAAACAAAAATTTTCAACAGCGACTGCTTCTCGTTGTTTGCGGGTTTGGGAGTATAAAGAAGATTGATGGCAAACGATGCGGTGCCTGGAGATAAGCTTGCCAAGTATCTTAGAAGATGTTCGAAATTTTTCCCGACAGCCCCCAAAACATCTCCATTAGCCAATGACTGGTACGTGTAAAAATGAGCATCCGGAATTTCTGAAACCTGATATACGCAAATATTTTGTTCCATTTCCTTATCCCCTTTCTATTTTTGGCAATTTAATATCTGAAAATTAGACGCCTGCGCACTTCGCAAGATGAGCTTCAAAATCACCGCATACTGGGCAGCCCGGCTGGCATTTGGCATCTATTCCATACCAACGAAGAATGTGTATCCCCCCAAGATTAAATTCCAAGGGTTCCAAATCTCCGTATTGGGTACCCTCCATTCGACAATTTAACCAAAGATACCATGGCGCTACCAAATCATCGTCCAGTGACCGGAGGGTCGTCACTGTTCCTTTAAGCAACTCCTGGATTGCAAGTTTTGTAACCATATTAGAAATAGGGCTAATGTCATTAGCCAGACCAGGCTCAACAGCAACCGGGCGATCTGAATAGGTCAGACGTCGTGCTTGTTCCGGGTTTGATACCCTTTGGTCTTTCTGCTCTGGAAAAAGCATACAAAAGCACTGATAACATGGAGATATCTGAGGATATACGCGAAAGACCTGTCCTCCATGAGCTCGTCGAAACAAACCTGCATAAATGCATGTTTTCCCGGCTGAAACGCATTCTCTATTAATTATCAATCGCGACTTCCGGTTGTCCGTGGTACAAATCACGATGTCGGCTTTATTGATGATTTGCCGAACTTCTTGAATGTTTTCTTTGCAAATTTTTTTCTCAGAAGTCGTTACCCTTGAGTAGGGACTAATTTCTCTGACCATTTGGGCCATGGCTTTTGTCTTAAACCTACCGACATGTGGCAGACCAGCACTGTGCCTGGATATATTGCAAACCTTGAGCCTGTCATAATCCATGATGCTGAAATCGTCGACTCCGGCTTTGGCCAAGGCTGAACAAATCTCTGACCCGACCGATCCAGCCGCAAAGAGGGCTACGTTCTTGCTGGAAATCGCTTTCGTTTCGATCAGGCCGATGTTTCGAGAAAAGATTTCGTCTTCAATTGGCACTACTTCTACGGGAGTCTCGATCCAATTTTCGTTTTCCAGTACATAGCCTCTGACTTCAGTCGATTTGCCCGGGAGCGATTTTCGATTTTTTCGATGGCGCACAAATATTCTGACTCGATCATCGGCATTGCCAATATCAAATTCGCTTTCCTGGCTTCCTTCTTTCAAAAATCTGACCGTTCCGTGAATATTGCACTGAGATTTGTCCACCCCAATCATGCTGTAAACATCACCTTTGTCCCAGCACATGAAATGAACGGGTTTGATTTCAGCCGGATCGGTCAAATTTTTGATGACGTCTTCAGTTATTACGATATGCCCGGAAGAATCGACACCTTTGGCAGCGAAACGGAAGTCTTCGGCAGTTAAATTTATCGTTCCGGCATTATTTTCTTCGTGATGAGAAGAGTTTGTTCTAATACTTTTGGTGTCGCGGTCATATGTCAGTTTCTCACCAGAGTCTTTGCCTTTGGCCATATTTTCAAGTATTTGTCGGATGTTTTTTTCTTCAGTTCTCATTTTTTTGCCCCCTTTATATGCATGAAACATTGAATAAATTGGTCATATTCAAGCGCCGAAAATATCGTTCATTTGCCAATTTTTGAAATCAAATCGCTCTTTTTCAGGTTTAAAGATTAAATAATCTAAGTACTTAGTCTGTGGCTTATGGAATAAGCTGTCTGTGAGTTTTATGCCTGAAAAGTCTATTCTCGGCGTATTCTTGAATAACCATGTAAGATCTCCTGTGTTTTCTTTTTGACATTTTTTCCAGTTCTCAATAATTTGGGCGATTGATAACCCTGTGGTTAAATGTGTATCAAAAGCCTCGCACCAGATAAGACCTTTGAAAGCAATAGCAGTACATGTCTTAGCCGCATGCCATGTCTCTGAATCGTAATGACAAATCTGAACATAACCTTCAGGGCTGTTGCTATTTGTATGATACTGATGAGAAACACCTTCCGAGTTCAGGGAAATCCAATTCTTGCCGTGCAGCCATAGTGTTTTGGGAAATGTAACAAACATGGATGGCATTTCATCAGGATAACTTTGATCCAGCACAATTTTTAGCTCGTAGATGTTTCCTCTAGCCATTGTTTTGTGAATACCTTTGAAGAATCTTTCGTTAGCTGTTCGGCTATATTTGAATTGAGGTAATTCCTTTGAGAATATCGTCTTCTCGATTTGAACCCTGTTTTTGAAATGATTTGTTTGCATCTTTGCCCTCTCTTTCATGAATTGCTTTTTAGATCATTACTGGGAATGATTCCCCAGTTCCTGGCAATTGGGATGCGACCCTGA
>JABGPJ010000071.1:0-22956 GCA_018645005.1 Deltaproteobacteria bacterium
ATTTATCCAATAAACACCTTCCAGTACCTTTCTTTTGATTATTGATACCATTTATGACTCTATCTGCTTTAATATTGTCGATTGCCTCGAACCCAAACAGAAAAAACCCACAAAAAAGAGTGGCCTGCTATTTTTACTTTTTTTCTACTATTTTCGTTTTCTAAACAGTTTCAGGATGAAGATAATAGAAACAGCGGTTTTGCTAAAATTACGCAACCCTTTTGTCCTCAACGATCTTTGATCATTTACAGATCTGCCTTTAAACGCGCATCGATCTTGTCGTTAATAGCAAAAGTGGTTTGTTGATAAAGTTTTACGTCCTTATTCCGAGCCCATTTGAAAAACATGTCAATCACATACTGGAACATCGGATCACTATGACCGCCCTCTGCAAGTTTAGAAGTCGCTTGAGCAAAATTCATCAAATTATGAAATTCTTCATGCTTCAAGCCGACCAATCCTGAGATTTGAGCCAGCAGCAACCTCTCAGGTTCAAGCAATATTCCGTCAGCGATGGCCATAGCTATCAGGTCCAAAATGAAGCTGTACTGCAGATTCTTTTCTTTAAGTTCGTTGAAAACCACTTCTATCTGCTGCTCCGAGAATGTCTGGTCTGAAAAAATCTGTTCCTGTTGTTTTTCAGACATTTGAAATCGTGTAGACATCTTTTTCAACAGCGCAATCTCTTCATCGTCTAACTGACCATCGATCCTGGCCATATAGCCAACGAGTGACAGATACTTCAAGCGTGTTTTCATACTGGTTCGGCAAATGTCCGGTAATCTCATGCTTGCTTCAAGGAAAATAGGTGTTGGAAATAAAACAGTGTGAAAACAAATAAAATAGCTTTAGGTATACCTTCTCAGACCCACGATTGCTTTTTCTACTACTATAAGTACTGTAAAGATGCTATCAAAATCTAAACAGATGATCAAAAGATAAGTAGCTCAGATTTTGATTTAGTTGCACTTTTGATAGTTAAATCATTTAGTTGAAATACAATATTTTGCCTATAAAACTAATTTTCCCTGCGAACTGTCATCCTTGATGGTACAAGCTTCTTCCTTACTTTCGGAATTGTGGGAAAACAATCCGCTAAGATCACAGAAAGCGTCTATTTTGAAAGGTTTAGACGGCATCATACTGTTTTTTACATAATATATACATTAAAATCAACCTTTTTCAGGACTTAATCACTTATGTCAGTGATTTTAGCCCTATTTACCATCTTAAGAGTCAGCTCATCGACGCAAAATACACACCGGTATTCAAAAAAATCCGTTTACTTCTCTTTAAGAAATAAACATCGGAGAGAGTTAATAAAGAATAAGCTTTTCGGGTGACCAGAATGATCGCTAGGGGATATTTTTTCCACAACCAACTGAAAGAACGGATAGTCAAATGAGAATAACACTGAAAACGCTGGCGGAAAAACTGGGCCTGACCTATTCTGGAAAAGCTGGTCTCAACTTGGATCATATTTGCGCAATTGAAAACCTGGACAACGGGGGGGTCGCTTTTGTCAACAGTCCGCAAGAATTGAGCGACCTGCCAACGCCAACCGGAATTTTTGATTCACGTCAGAAGAGTATTGAAAGTATCTCCGCTCAGATGGACGGTGCTATCATCGTCTCACAGAATATTAATAACCCATCGCTCAACCTGATTTTTTCAGATGATCCTCTTAAACATCATATCGAGGCGACAGCACTACTTTACGATCCACCGGATCAAAGCCGTACTGTCCACCCCGATGCGTCAATCGGGGAAAACGTTCACATTGGAAATGATGTGACCATTGACGCCAGGGCTGTGATTTACGACCACGTCAGCATTGGAGATAATACGATCATTCGGGCGGGTGTCGTTATCATGGCAAACAGTGTCATCGGCCAGGACACTCTTATTTATCCCAATGTTACGATTCGGGAAAACTGCCGAATTGGCAATCGGGTCATTATCCACCCTGGTGCGGTAATCGGTGCAGACGGATTTGGCTACTATCAAAGGGAAGGGATCAACCTTAAAATTCCACAGATTGGGAGTGTTGTCCTTGGGGATGATGTCGAAATAGGTGCTGGCACAACCATAGACCGCTCCCGATTCAGTGAAACGATTATCGGAAACGGCTGTAAGCTCGACAACCTGATTCACATCGCTCACAATGTTGAATTGGGAGATCATGCATTGATCGCTGCTCAATCAGGTATTGCAGGTAGTGTCAAAACGGGTCACCATTTGATGATGGGTGGGCAGTCCGGCATCCGTGACAATCTCAAAATCGGCGATGGCGTTACGCTTTTCGCCAGAACCTTGATCACATCAAAAACCAATGATCATGAAATCGTTGCAGGGATGCCTTCTCGGCCAATCAAAATCTGGCGACAGGTTCAAGCGCTGATAAACAGCCTCGACAATCTTTTTGAGAGGGTCAGACAGCTTGAAAAAAGACTCAGGTCAGCAGAAAAATAGGTCGACAGTCTGGGAGAAGAGCCGTTATTTAGGATTTGTCCAATGCCAGTGCTTACGAAACCGGTAAAATGTTCGTATGAAGGAATAAATAACTTTAATAATCAGCCAGATCAGGAGAATTCTGAAATAGAGCATACTCATATCCCCATTCAGCCAACCACTGAGGTCTACTGCCAACACCAGAAAGACAGAGGCTATAGATAATATATCGGGGTACTCGTGCCGCTGAGACGAGAGATAGCTGTTCATCACACGGGCAATATAGTCTCCGCTGAACAACATCAGTACCAACCAGGATAGGCGCAAATCGATGGAATGATGTTGCATCAGAAACGCGCTACCAATGCAGCAGACAATAAAAACGGCAAAAGGCTTTGGAATTCTGCCAATTCGTATCACGATATCGGCAACGGTTGCCAGAAAACCCAGCCCAAGCCCGATCAAAATCAGCCAGTAAGCTGGATAACCCCAGAATAATTCCTGCTCCCAGAGTTTTCTTAGCGGCGGGATCAACCAGGAAATAAAGAAAAATATAAGAAATAACACCCCTTCCAGCGTCCCCAGGTATCCGAATATCAATTCCTTCCGCTCTAATTCTTCCACCATGGTCGCTGCAAACGCAATACAATTCAAAACCATCAATATGAGAAAAACCTCTTTTGGAACAGGCCCCAGAAAAACGATAGTGGTGTACAAAACAATGGCCCCATTATATACATCCAGATAGTGATCCAGGAATTCACCCAATGGGGAGCTGGTACCGCTTTCTTTGGCCTGCATACCATCGAGGTGATCCCCCAGAAGGTAATTGTGCAAACAAAAGGCAAATATCATTGCATGCAGTGGCAATCCAGCTTTTTCAAACAAAAAAGCAACAACCGCCATGGCCACGACGAATCCCGTGGAGATGATCGTAATCATGTTAGCGGTCAACCATCCGGGAACTAAACGAAAATAGGCTGTAACGTAATACTTTTTATATATCGGCAGCAGGATGGACTTATCTACACAGTTATAGCGGTATGATTCGGTCATGGTAAGGTAATGAGTCGGTTGAGAATTCCACGGTTTGATTTGTTAAAACAGCTGGGATTTTTTTAGTACAATTCTGGCATAGGAGAGTGGTGTTTGCTGATAGAGCTTACTTGTGATCTGCGGAAAATCACGTTGTCCGCGGTTTTTCCGCATGATTCTTCTATAAAGCTCGTCTTTCTGCATCTTTTCCCAGGTTTTGACCTCGCACAAAGTCTTCACCAGTTTCTTCATATCTACAGGTCGACTGAAATAGGCGTAACGTTTCTGAATAAATTTTTGAAACGCCTTTTGTGTATTCGAGGGTCTTGTCCAGTCAATTCTGGTTGAATAGGGGTGATAAAATGAAAGATCACCGTCTGGAATCAGGCGGCTTCCGATCCGGTTGTTTAACTCCTGTTGAATAGCCGCTCGATAGGTTGACATTTCACCGGCTACGTTTTCGGCAATGAAAAACATCAGGTCATCTTTATGCCCCAGAAGGTGGCTTTTGTAGCGGGGCTGAAGATAGGTATAAATAATCAGCTCCAGAGTCCTTTGGCGATCCAGGACGGAAGAGCGCATCCCGCTTAAAACGTCTACCAGTCGCGATCGATTCACTTTCCATTTCTCACCGCTCTTCGTATAGAGTTCAGGGAATCTCCGACGCAGTTGCCGATAGCTTTCAATCCGTTCAATCAGATGATTTACATTTATCTGCCACAAACCGAAAGTCTGTGGTTCATATTGTATCTGATCTGCGAACTGCTCTATTTTAAACAACCACTGCCCAAACCGGGTCAACTTCCGGTTTTCCTTGAGAAGTTGGCTGAGAAACCGGCGCACTTTTTTTGTCCATAAATAGAAATCATATTCCCGGATTTGACGATTTCGCAGATTGGTGATTCTCCTTAATTCTGCAATGAGTTTTATCTTCTCCTGGTTAAGTGTTGCGGAAAAAAACAACTCTGAGACAGTTCCACCAAATGCATTTTCAATGTTCATAAGAATGCGATTAAATTTCTTCTTCAGGTCCTCTTTTTTTGTCTCATTGAGACGGGGATTCCAGCTCACACTGGACTCCTGTGCGCTGATGGCGAACAGGATCCGCATACCTTCGGGAGAAGGATAGAAGCCTGTCCGCTGCATGGCATTGAAGAAGTTTTTTTTCGTCGTTTCAGGAATCAGTTTGCTGAAAAACGTACTTTGATAGAGACGCTCAACACCGACGAATTCCAACTCCCCTTTTTGATCCCGCTCTTGAACGTCCCCTTGGGTAAAACCAAAAGGTCTGCAAATCTGATGAAGTTCCTTCCACTGCCTGGCAGTTCCTGTTTCGCCCTTTTTCCCGACTAATTCCACCGTAATATCTGGAATCGCTCGTTGATGTCGGTTATAATTTGGGGGGGCGAACCCATGCAGAACATCGTCCAGGGTGCCGGATGATTGAGTCATCAGAAAGGCTTCAAAGGCAGGGCTACGATACCCGGAGATGAGCCTGATTTGCCACCCTGGCATACGATCTTCGAAATTCAGCTTACAATGGCGCCACATTGAATTCAGAGCGGGCGTCAGCAGGGCGTTTCCATGGCGGACATAATTAAGTGACCTGCTATTTTGAGGAGATTCCCAGCTAAAGGGGTGGCGAAATACATTTTTCAGTTGTTTACTATTTCTTTCAAGATATGCGATCCATTGCAGCGCGTGTTGTCTCTGTGTCACTGAAATCTTTTTTTGGGCACCAGTCTTTTCAATCATATTCGATAACGTTTTCCATGACAGCCGATGATTCTTGGGACTTTCTGTCATTGCCCGAAATACAGGCTGGCTGTGACGAAACAGTAAACGCAATTCCGCCTGTTTGTTAGCTATGGTTGGTTCTTTTTTTTCTTTGCTTTGACCGTCAGGGACCTTCTTGCTTACCTCTTTTTGATGTTGTTTCTTGGAGGGAAGTTCTTGTTTCCGGGCCTTAATGTCCGCTCTGGAGCCTGATGGTTTCTTAGAAACCGCTTTTTTTTCATTTTTATGGCTTTGCTTTGCTGGCGGGGTTATAGATCCTGATGCCTCTGTTTTTTCTGGTCTTTTTGAAATGGATCTGCGGACTGTTTTTTTCGTGCGGATATCAGCCGGATCTACTGCAACGGTTTTTTCATCACTACAGCCGCTAGCCATTATCAGACAGACTAAGGCAAGTAATAGCCTTTGCATAAATCCAGATCGTTTTTTAAAAAAGAACCGATCAGAGTGATGAAAATAAGGGCTAATCACACGCTTTCTGCAGGTATCCCAGGAATTCGATTTAATAAAACATGCAAACCACGATTCTAACATAAGAACGATTTTGGGATTCTAAGTCTTGAAACGTTTTTCCAGAATCAAAACGCTGTAGTTTCTGAAAATGGGGTTAATCGACGGTTTCTGGCCTCCAGCTCTGTTGACACTGGTTTAAAATGATAATTCAAACCGTATCAGCCCTTATTTATTTCAGTCAAAAGACAATCTAAAATAATATTAAATCTGGAAAACTGGAAAATTCAATATTAATTAAAAAACAGTTGACAAAGGCCAATAAAGGATACATATGTTCAGTATACTTGTGTTATTGAATTAGATACACAAACCATATTGAGACAGATAAACCGTTGTAAACGGCGCTGTATCAATATTCCAAAAATCCACGATTTGGAAAAGAAAATGAAACTAACGAGACGTCAGCAGGATATCCTGGATTTTATCAAGAAGTATATTCATCAAAACCATTTCCCGCCAAGTATCAGAGATATCGCCTCGCATTTTTCTCTGGCTTCAGCAGGAGGGGTTCACAAACACTTGAACAATCTTAAGAAAAAAGGGGTTCTGACGTTTGAAAACAACATCTCTAGATCAATTCATATTCTGAGTGATACGGATAATACGAAACCTGGACAATCGGCTCAGAAAGCAGACATCAGAATTCTTGAGTTGCCACTAATGGGAAAAGTTGCGGCCGGACAGCCCATACAACACTTTCTGGAAAATGAAACTATCGAAATTCCTGAATCAATGATCCGCCATCCAGCAGAGTCATTCGTCCTTGAAGTTCAAGGTGATTCGATGATTGAAGAATGCATTTGTAACGGTGATTATGTGATTGTTGAGCATCGAAACTATGCTGATAATGGAGATATGGTGATTGCCATGATTAATCACGAAGAAGCCACGTTGAAGAAATATTTTCACGAAGGAAACCGAATTCGGTTACAACCGGCAAACTTCGCCATGGACCCAATTTATGTTGATCCTCAATCCGTTTCAATTCACGGACGGGTCATCGGTGTGCTGAGACGATATCGATAATGTTTATGCCATTTAAAGAAGGTCACAACGACAAAACAGCCTCGGACTGATTTAATGTCCAAGGCTGACATGTTTGCTGAATTGATAGGCGTTTTCCGCTGGCAAAAATCACACATCTACTGGGACCTGGCATTCCATTTGACCATACACTTATAAGATTATTGAATATTTTCGAAAATGTGATCCCTGATTTCCTTCCAGATTTCATACAACGGTTTTTTCGGCAACTCTTTCCAGTCCAGGAGTGCCTTTATGTAACTCTTTATTTTACCCCGAGTCATATGCCGCTGTTCCCATCCCAGATAGATCTCTTCTTCCGTGCTCGTCAGCGCCTTGCCATCCAGTTGTTTGCGATAGAGAAATTTCAGGGCGCTATCTGGGAATTTGTGTACAAAATGGATGATAGCTGCGTCAGAAATCGGACCTGACCCATAAACCACGTCATCTTCTCCCTCTTTTATCTCATCAAAAACTTCAGCATCCAACGACTCATCAAGAGTTACTGAATCAATTGCCGAATCCTGGGCTTCGCGTTCTTCCGGTATAATTCTAACAGCCTTCGGCTCCTCCGCCTTCGCTTCGACGGGTATCTGTTCAACGACTGCCGATATGCCACTACTCTCTCTGACAGGTCGTGCCACCGGTTCTGGCGCAGATGACACCTTACTGACGGTCACTGGCTCTTCAGATGGCAACACAATCATAATAAAAAGGGAAACTGCTGAAAACAGGAATGTCAAAGAGAAGATAAACCCTCTTTTGTTCTGAATAAAGTTATAATGATTCGTGATATGTCGAACAGGGGTTGCACCCTTTTGAATCAGGATATAGCTGTTATCCATACCACTAAAAAAGGAAAAGGTACCGATCGACAAAACTCCAATTACCAGCAGTAGTGCTATCATAAACGCAGTTGCCGAATTGATTCGTTTCATTGTTCTCTCCATAGGAAATTAAAACAGATCTCGTTATTTCTCTTGCGGCAGGTCTCATAGGTAACTTTAATCAAATTGGACATAAAGTAAAAAAAAAAAATTTCTTTTACTTACGGCCAGAGTGTTCATTTAAAATAAACTCTTTCTTGATGGTTTTGTTTATTAGTGATATACATTCCAGAAGTAAAAATATCTTAATAGAAAATTATAGTAAACAGGTATAAATCATGGTAGATGAAGATCTAGCACCCGAATTCGAAGAGATTAAACTCCCTCCGAAAAAACGTATTAAATTCAAATGGCTGTTATTTATACTTTTATTTATTCTACTGTGTGCCTTAACGCTCTTTGGTCTGGCAAAATTTGGTTATATAGAACTGCCGCCGGCGGTCAACCTTCAGATAGAGAGATTGATAAAAAAATCTTCAGATATGTTGCCAGGAGAATCGGTGAAAAACGAGGTGGTGGCTCCAATTCCGCCTCCGCCTGAGATGCCTCTGAAACAAGAAGAAAAAAAGGATTCAAAAAAGATACAGTCTTTAAAAATGACAGGCGATTATTACATCAAGGTCGGATCCTGTTTAGACAAAAAATGCCTCAACGAATTTAGCAATAGATTTAAACGGCTGGGATTACCTTTGATCACGAAAAAAAATGTACAAAGTACAAACTATTCCGAGCTCATTTCCAAATCCGCTTTCTTAAAGAAGAGGGCAGAAGAGAAATTGCGCTTATTGAACAAATACAATAAGACAAACGGTTTCCCATATCTGGTTCGGGGAAAAAAAGACCACTTCCGAATATCATTCGGCCAGTTCCCACAGCAGTCTAACGCCATGCGGATGAAATCTCACCTGGAACAGTTATACCCCCAAATCAGGATACGATTTCTGATACGATCAAGAAAGGATCGCACAACCATCACAAAACTATATGTGGGCCCTTTCAACAAAATGACTTCTGAAAAAACAAAGATCCGACTACAAAAAAACCCCGATTTTGACCGGATCGATATAACAAAGAAACTCTAACCAAAGGCCAATTCAACTGCTTCTATTAGGACTCTTTAAGTCAGAGAACAAACAGGATAGAAACAGCTCAGTTTTCCCGAAGTGCTGCCTCAAAACCCGATAAGGCAACATCCGCAGTCTTATAGCCCTATAATATCATATACTACCCTCAATTCGGCCGCAAAACGACCACAGTCATCAGCCTCCAGTGAAAAGTGTCACATTCCCGCGCTGAAAAAACCAACTCTATTTACTTTTCACTCAAATTGGATCAGGAAAGCAAATTGTAACAGATTTATACCTCATTTTCAGCCATCTTTTATTGTTTTTTTCAAATTATCGTCCATTTTCAATCATTTCTCAGGTAACTATTCTTCCAAAAAAGTGAATGACCGCTCCCCAAATGCCCTATTATCATATGATAATAAGATTTATCTAGAACTGGTATATTTTTAGCAAGTAAAGACCAACATCAGCGTTTCAAATAAATCAACCAGCTAATTGATTAATGATAGCCAGGAATATGAAACAGATTCTGATCATCGACACTAATATGTCGAACCGATTAATTTTGAGCCAAATACTTGAAAAGGCTGGTTACTTTGTCGTAGGGAAATCTAAAGGCGAAAACGGCATTGATTATTACAGAAATAATCCCATCGATCTGGTAATTGCAGACATTTTCCTCCCTGAACTTGAAGGGTTTAAAACAATTATCCAGCTGAAAAAAGAATTTCCTCGCGCTCGCATCATTGCCAAGACTGAAAGTCAGACAGACATCGGCTTCAAGAAATATAATCCGCTTCAATCAGCAAAATTATTTGGCGCACTTCGAACTTTCTCCTCCCCGATAAATATAAACGAGTTGTTAATGGTTATTAAAGAGTTGACATCCTACGAGACCAGACACCTCCGTCGCAATATACGTTACATGAAATTTAGTGTCAGAAAAAAACCTTAATTTAACATTACCTTTCCTGGAGAATTAGCTATGAAAAAGCCCCACAGAGCTGCAAATTCAAGCATTGATTTTGTTATTGATGATACTGGTGCTACAGGTGTATTGAAAATCAGGGGGGCATTAACAGAAAAGCAGGTAGAAAATGTGCGTCAAACGTTTGAAGAATCTCAGTCACAGATCAATCATTTCAAGATCAATTTTGAAAATGTCACTGCTGTAGATTTAACAAGTATTCAAGCACTGTATTTAACCTGTAAAATATTGAGGCGTTCAAACAAAACACTTGTGATAGACGGAATTTGCCCGGTCACGTTCACAAGTGCGGTTGAAAATATGGGACTATCAAATCGCAAGTGGCTCTGCTTTGGTCAGTGTGATGATTTCTTGTCAGGGTATTCTTATTAGGAAATGACTAAGGGTCAGCTCATAAATTACTTCACATTCTGTTCGCAAAATGTCCAGTGTTTTAGGGGGTTTTTGCAAATAGATTATGTGAAGTTATTTATGAACGATCCCTAAGAGAATATGGAGTTGTGCTGTGGCAGATGATGTCAGGCCAACCTATCAGAGATCCGATTTAAGCCTTTGATTAAGATCAGGTTAACATCATCCTGTTGCAACTCTTCTGGAAAAGTATCAATGAAAAAACCCATGACTTTTTCCATAATTACAACTGCTGTTAATTGAATGGATTGACGAATTATCTCATACAAAATATCTGCATTGGTCCCATTATTATCCACATCAAGCATCTGGTTCATGCGATGGGTAAAACCAAAGACAATCTCTCCTGGACCCAACGGAATATTTTCCTGGTGAAAAAAATCACCACCCGGATCCAATTGCACCTGAATAAAGGGTGATTTTCTGGGCGTCAGGGTCATTTGCCCTTTTTTATCAAATTTTATCAGGATCATCGATTCATGACCCAGATTGCTGTAGCTGACAATCGATTCTCTTTTCTGAAAGAGAAAATAGTTCAGGGTTAGATAACGATTTGGATGAAAATCTGTCTGTAGCTGCTCGTTAAGAAGCGACATTACCTTTTCCGGATCAGTCAACAACGGCACGTTCTCTGTAAGCAACTCCCCCACAATCTCGTTGTACATCAAGTCGGACATGCCTTTTCCGGGAGTATCAGACATTAAAAGGCCGGACGCCTGATCACTTATTGGTAATGTTTTATGCCATTCCGTCTTAATCTCAGACGAAGGAAAAACCGATGTCGCAATGTCAAAATCCAATATCGAATTCATCTCAGACAACTCAGTTGATCGATATTTAGGGCTTACGTATTTCAGTCGTCTCTCCAACCATGAATTCGCTCGCATAATCTGAATATTATAGTAAGCCGTATTTATTTCAACGATCATACTTTTCAGGTACTCGATATCCAGATTGTTATACGAAGCGTATAAAGGGTCTCGATAAAAACAGAAAAGATGCTGATGCAGGGATTTGCCACGGAAAAAAACAAAATGCCCGCCAGCTATGTCTTCTTGATTTTCCCCCAATCCAGCGTAGAAATCATAAATCTGACTGGTCGATGAAATGTTATTATAGACAACAATCTCTTGCGACCGATTACCAAACACGCTTTGTAAGAAGTCAAATGTGGGCAGTTTGTCCAAAAAACTGGCGTGGGGGGTTCCTGACAGACGTTGGGTAAATTGACTGGATTTAAAACTGTGAAAGAGTATGGATCCAGTTAGATAAATATTAGAACACAACTCTTCGAGCGCTGTCGTAAGTAACCGCGCTTCGTGATCAAATTCGGAGATTTTATTGGAAAACCGCCGTAAAGCAACAGAGCGCTCTTTCGCCTGCCCCAATCGTGCTTCAGCCAGCTTTCGCTCTTCAATTTCAATAATCAGTTTGTCGTTGGTCTGTTGAAGTTCGGTTGTTCGCATCTCAAGGGAAACTGTTCGTTCTTGCACCTTTTTTTCAAGGTTTTCTTTATATTCCCTATTTTCCCGCAGCAGTGCTCTGTGTTCCAGGACTTTGTATATCGTGTGCTCAACAACCGACATATTATAAATCGGCTTTAAAACAAAATCCCAGGCACCAAGCCTGGAGGCCTCTATAGCGTACTTAACATCTCCTGCCCCCGAAACAATAATGACTGGGGTCTCATCAGAGGCTTTCCTGACTTCAGCAAGCACCTCTAAGCCGTTCATCTCCGGCATGTCAATATCTACTAGAACCACATCCGGGTTCAGTTTCTCATAAACCTCCACCCCCTCACGACCGTTCCCAGCTTGAAAAACCGTAAATTCACTATCTTCGAGATAAGCAGCTATATTCTCGCGTACCGATTTTTCGTCATCTATTACCAGAATTTTATTGGATTGTTGATTCGTCATCAGATCATTCTTCGGCCGGGAAAAATGGCGGGTAGGTTAGAACTTAGATTTCTTAGGGATCGTACAAAAATAACTCGGCATAAGCTGCCCGCAAAAATCCCTAAAAGACCGGACATTTTGCTAACAGAATGCTAGGTAATTTTTGAGCCGCCCCTTAGTCAAAAGGCATTGTCAATTTGTAGACGCCATATTCCAATTTCGCTTTTACAAGCCCTCCTTTTTCAAAAACCTTCATCATTCCCTGATTTGAAGAGAGCACATCGGCTGTAAACCCTTGCAAGCCTCTTTCTTTTCCCAGCCTGATCAACATTTGATAGAGATAGCTGGCAATACCTAAGCCACTCACTTTTTCGTCCACAATAAACGCAACATCTGCCCATGGCCGTCTGGGCTCCCTGACAAATCGGGCTTCTGCAATAATCGTCCCCTGACCAGGCTCATATATCAAGCCTACGATGGACATTACCTGATTGTAGTCCACGTTGACATATTCTTGCATTTTGGTATGGGGCATTGTTTTGATAGATGTAAAATATCGATAATAAACAGCCTCATCGGAAAATCTATAGAACAGATGCCGCATCTCCTCTTCATCTGAGGGTTTAATCGCTCGAAATCTGACTTCCAGACCGTTTTTAAATTCTTTTTTTGTGGTTATTTCGGTTGGATAAAGACTGGCATTTTCTAAGAAAATCTGATCTTGGTAGAGAATTTTCGCCGCCTTTGCTTCATCGATCAGCATTTTGCGATCTTCCGGGTGAGCGATCTCGATCAACGCTTGGGCTCTCTCTCTCAGAGTTCGGCCGTTGAGATTAGCAACTCCATACTCGGTCGCTATCAGGTTCACCGTTTCTGGAATATTCATCTGATTGGGAAGATTTTCAACATTCATCAGGATATTGGATTCACCTTTGATATTTCGACTTGGTAAGCCAAAAATAGTATATCCTCCTTTGGAGAGGGATGCGCCATTGACAACGGCCGTTGCCTGGGCCAACCCGGTTACCACCCCTTTTCCGCTAACATGCAATGTAACCCGTCCAGCCAAATCAACTTTACGAGCCTGAGTCACAGCCACGAAATTATTGTTTTTACCGATCTGTAGCGGGTTAAATACTTTATCAATTCCCTGAAATTCAACCATCGGATTCCTATCCAGCCATTCCATCAGTTGCGGAGATCCGTAGGCATAAGAGGTAACAGACTGCCCCCTGTTGATTTCCTTGCGCCGATTACTAACCGCTCCGCTTTTTACCAGATTCATCATATTGTCACTGAAAAATGGTGTATGAACACCAAGATCCCTTTTTTTCATCAAGTGCAAGCTCAAATGCTCAAAAAGTGTCCCGATGGAAAAAGCGATACAGCTACCATCTTCGATAATATTGGCAACGTTTTCTGCAACTTTGTCGAAAATTTCATCCATCGGCCAAGGATCAAAATAGATAGGCGGTTCAGTGGACTTGACCAGAAAATCGAATTCAGAGGCCGGAACAAAGGTATCGCCAAAAGTCCGCGGAATCTGGGTATTGATCTCTCCAACAACAAGTGACGCCTGCTCCATCGCCAGACGGGCAACATCCACAGCCACACCGAGGCTACAGTACCCGGCTTCATTTGGCGGAGTGATTTGAACAAAAGCAACATCAATCGGCAATTGTCTTGACTCTATCAGGCGGGGAATATTGTCGAATCGACTGGGGATCAGATCCACCCTCCCCGCGGTACTGGCTTCATCAGCAATCCAGCCAGAAAAAAAAGTTTTCAGGCGATAGCGTTGATATCGCAATTCTTTCTGAGAAATGGCATCACCCACACTCACAAGTTGAATCAACTGCAAATCTTGAAGATTATATGATTCCGATGAGATCAGCTTTTTGACCAGGGTTCTGGGCTCTGCAGGACCGGTCCCTACGAAAATGCTCATCCCAGGTCGAATTTTGTCCATCACTAAATCGGGAGACACCACTGTGTCTTCCCAGCTTTTACTTTCCAGTTCATTCGCCATTAATTATTATTCCAATTTGGTTTTTAGCACGATACCATAATGCAAAATCGAGCTGGGTTAATAGTCTAACGGTGAAGTGAGAAAGACTGGATTTTGTCAGAATCGCAGGCAGGTATCAAACGCAGATTGAGATTTCCACTCTGAAGCCCGGGGACATACTGCCCGCTTACCCACCTTTGTTTGTAAAAAAGGTTTTTCAATGATGCCACTCTCTGGTTACTTAACTGTTACAACAGGACAATTTGATTCAAGTATGACATGTTGGGCTGTTGAGCCAAAGACCAGTTTACCCACCTTTGAGGTTTTTTTGATACCGATGATGATTTCATTAATATCATTTTCATCTGCAAATTGAAGAATATCTTCACCAGAACTCAAACCCCGGACAAGCAAATGAGTTTCGCAGGAAATTCCATTTTTCTCCAGAACACTCTGCGCATATTTTAACCCGCTTTCTGCTTTTTTATTGTCCTCAATATTATCCTTGGTACCGCCAATCATTGACGTAATCACATAGGCCTTTCCATCTAGTGCTTTTGCATGCTGTACGCCGATCTTCAAAGCCGCCTGTGATGCTTCTGTTTCATCATAACATACCAATATGTTCATATCCAAACTCCTTAAATTTAACTGCACTTTGGAACATCATAAAATACTATCAGTTTCTCTGAAAGTTTCGTAAAATTAGCCATATGTGTCAAGTAGAAACTGACATTAGCAACGCCTGTTTCCTTTAGATTGACTCTCCTTTTTGAAAAATGGTTGCCAGGCAGGTCGAGGGTTTGACTAAATTTGAAAAAAGATCAACTGCATACTGGTACAACAGCGTCCTTTCTTCAACATTGCGTTTTCGATTCCTGAACTGGCCACAATCCGAAATAATTCGACAAAACCGTAACGAGCCATGGTATAATTTGTCACATTTGCTTAACATTGAATTAATCCAAATATGTCCACCTAAATGTTAGCAATTTGGGTATATCTCTTATATACTATCAAAACAGCGCCTCTAATTTACCTGAAACAGGATACTGTTTCAGGATTTTTTTTCAGAGCCGATCTCTCTCCAGATAACTGGTGGATCATTTTACTATTGTTTAATCATACTTTAAATGATAGAGATATGACGCGACACTCTAATAAATCAACTGGCCAGAATTAAGCTAATTCAGGCGACATTAAGATAAAAAAACCGAATACCATATTTATTGTGCATGATTCAGGCTGGAATTATGCATAAACCCAGTACAAATACACCATCTCCAGAGCCTTTTTGATATTACTGAGGCGTAGGCACCAAACACGACCCATATTTTGACTATATCACAATGTTAGATATCCTGACCTCCACCAAAACGATTGAGGACCAAACAGCAGCTGAAAAGCTCCATATTCTGAAAATGCTGGCTCAACAGATTCTAGGAGCAAAATGGGTATATTACCGTAAAATCAAGCATGCTGGAGAGGGCTTTAAGCTGTTTCGGGAAAAATCCCTGATGGAACAGATGAAAGCTACTCAGGCTGCCTTGAAATTTACTTCCAAGCACGCGAAGAAAACCTACCGCAACACGTACAAAAACACTCTGAACGATATCAAGAAGTTCACGGTCTTCAAGACCCAGGATTTCCCGGAACTTCCCGAAGTGCCAATGGGAGAGGACCCACCAGCTTTGGAAGCCGAACACGACGAAGTCATTCTCACCTGGACACCGATTAAATTTCTCCTGCCTGCGCGAACGATCCGGGAAAAAGGCATCGCAACTCAGCCACATAGCGAAGGCTTAGTAGCAAAACTATTTTTTAAGCTGGTGGGTTTCTATGCGTCAACTGAAAACTGGGACAAAGAGAAACTGACGATCTACTTGAGAAAACTAGATCTGAATTCGTCTTATTCAGAAGTTACAACAGCGCTGGCCCCGCTGAAAGACGACCTGTTGAAATTCAGCGAACTTTATGTCCCGTTCAAATTTGGAAAGGCGTCTATCTCCAAAGATAAAACATCTGATGCCAACGCATTTGAAGATGATCTAGGTGAAGGGTTTGAAGACCAGCTGCGCACCCTTTACTGGTACCATTTCATTTACTGGGGAATGGAGATATTTTTGCTGCGATACTATCTACTGCTTGTGTCTTCTACTTCATCAAAGGCAGCCATTCGGGCACTCTCACAAATTTTTAAACCTGCAATTTTTAAAGCAATTGAGAATCACATTATTTTTGAAACCTCTCTCGAAACAGAGGCTTCTAAAAAACAATTTCGCCGTCCATACCGAGAATACAGACGGAAGAGACAGAACGAGCCGAAAAAGAAAAAAGTTAAAACCAAAAACGGTATTTTTGTTACCTACCCGTATAATCTCACGATGTTGGAAGAAAGAGAGTTTGGCACAGAGATAAACGCCAAACTGGAAGAAGATTCTGAGTGGGGCGAATTGGTTGATTTTGATCTGTTAGATGCTCAAGCATATATTCTGGAGAAAGGGAATCTGAAAACTGAATCGGTGCCCCATGATATAATTGAATATGCCATTATGCATATCCTCAATCTGCTGGTAAGTTGCACTCAGTATAAGAGAAAAGCCCGTCATAAAACACTGGATCTGTTCAAGGAACGGGTAGAGGCTGACAAAGATCTGACGCAAAAGAGAATTGAAGAAATGCGTCGGCAGGGTGACAAATACATCAGGGGACTCGAAAGAAAAGTTACCAAATTGCGCCGTATGAAACAAAAAGATTCGGCGGAGGTCTATCGCAAAGATATCGAGACCTATCGAAAAAGGCTTGAAGATAAATGTGCCAGTATAATCGAGATGGCCCAGCAAGAAACAAGAATTCAGAAACGGCGCATTCAGACGATGTTTCAGGAAATTTCACAAGAAAAAGATATCAGTGAAGGAATTTCAGCCAAATACCTTCTGGATTTAATTGTGAGTGTGTCGCCCCGAAGAGAATTTTTGAGGGAGTTCATAAAACACACGGCAGAAAATATTCAGCATGAGTATGAGCCGGATCTGGAACCCTTTTATCAGAATATGTTTTATATCCTGGAGCCGTCTATTCAGGAAAAGGTGATTTTGATTCAATCATTGGAAAAAACTGGGGAAGATGGGGCCGTCAAACTCTCATTAACGGAGGAAGAGAAAGAAGAAAACCAAAAAATTATCAGCCTTCTGAAGTTGAAGATTAAAAAAACCATGCCGGACATCTTCCAGTGCAAAGTTGTTTTTATTACCACGCTGATCCCCATTGATGATCTATTTAAACTCAGTGTGAACAATCAAAGTCTGCAGACGTTGTTAAAGCTGAAAGTGACATCCACGAGAAGTTCAAAACCGATCATGCTGAAAGAAAATATTATCAAGGTGCTGATGGTGCTGAACCTGGTTTCCAACCCGGTGCCAAAGAACAATATCATCCAGGCCGAACGAGAGCACATGAAAGATCCGGCGCAGATGATTAACACTCAGCTTCTAACCCAGATACTTGGAGAAATTGAAGAGAAAAAGGAATAATCAATCAGCAAAACAGCGATCTCGCGCTGTCTGCATCCTTTGCCTCATCCCATCGACCTCCAGCTTAAATTTTTCCACAGACGCGTCCTGAGAATTGACCATCTTCTCCACTGCTGAACCCGAGGGGGCACCGGTATGCTGCTTGTTCAAGAGTGTTTTTTCAGGTGAGTCGATAAACGCCATATCCTCTTTTGAAAAAGAGATCTTCAGCCCCTGTTCAGCGACCGATTTTTTCAGGGCATCAATCGTCACTTTCCCTTGTTCTTCACTGTATTTAACCGCTAAAGACAAAACTTCGTAACAATCCCTGAAAGACAGCCCATGTTTCTGGGCCAGCCAGTCTGCTATATCTGTACTGTTAATGAATCCTGATTCACAATGTGTCCGCATGGTTTTTGTATCAAACCGCAATGATGCCACAACACCTCCGAGAATTGACGGTACGTCTCGAGATTCCCTTAAAAGATCCATAATCAAGTATTTTGTCTGTTGAGCATCCCGATTATAGCCGCTCATAGCTCCTTTCTGTATTCCCAGAAGACTGATGAGGTTCCCGTGTGCCATTGACGCTTTGCTACGTATGATTTCGGCAAAATCCGGATTCCGCTTCTGGGGCATGATAGAAGAACCAGTGACATATCTATCGTCCACCTGAATAAAGCCATAATAAGGCATACTTAAAAGGATGATATCTTGAGCTGCAATACTCAGGTGATTCATCAGAATAGACACAGAAGCTGCAATTCGGGCTTCGTTCTCTCCCCTTGAGCTGATACAATCCAGACTGTTCTCTTCCACACCTTCAAACCCCATCAGATCCGCTGCATATTCTCTGTTAATCGGCCAAGAGGTACCAAAGGATGCCGCTGCACCCAGGGGTGAAAGGTTCAGTGTTTTCAGATCCTGCATCAGACTGGACACATCCCTTAACAACCCCTGGCTCCAACATGTCAGCCAGTGCCCGGCTGTTGTCATCATCGCCGGTTGGTAATGTGTAAATCCAGGCATGATACTCTCGGTTTCCTCTTCCGCTCGTATCAGTATGTTATGAATGAGATTTAAAACCGAATCCACAAGTTCTATCACTTCAGCTCTTAAAAACAACCTCATGTCGGTTGATACCTGGTCGTTTCGACTCCGACCAGTGTGAATCTTTTTCCCCGCCAGAACCTGTTTGGTAAAAGTGATATAGTGCTCTACATTGATATGCACATCCTCTTTAGCTGGATCCAATTGAAATATTCCGTTTTGGTAGTCCAGCATTAATTCGGACAGAGCGTTTCGAATAGCGGATAACTCCTGATCGTTTAATACGCCGATACTGGCAAGCATTCTGGCATGGGCCATGTTAGTCCAGACATCGTATTCCAGTAAAATCTCATCCGCCATGGGAAGAGTGATCACATCTCTGCCAGCACAAAATCTGATATTTAATTCATCAGGAGGGGCACTCAAACGATTCCCCCAAACCTGAGATTTTTGTTTCTGTTTCGTCATTTGGATCTTACCCATTATTCTAGTTTGTAATCGTCAAGGTGGAATATGAAAGCAAAAAACCGTTTATTCATCCAGATCATCATATTTTGGGATTCCTGCCGGTTCAGGCTCAATTACGTCTTCGATTTCGAAGATCAGCTCTCTAATAAAGAAAAAAGTGTTTTGCAGAATTGAAAACAGCGGCACCGCAATTAGCGCTCCAAAAATGCCGTATGCATTTTGACCCGCCATCAGTGCCAATATCACCAGCACAGGGTGAATCTCTGCCGATCTTCCCATAATCTTCGGGTTGAGAATATTTCCTTCTATAAAATGAATGACCAGAATCCAGCCCAGAGCCAGAAGGGCTGTGAAAAATGAGTTGGTAATGGCCATTAAAATGATTGGAATCGAGGAAATGAAGACACCGAAAATAGGAATCAGGGAGCAGACTGTTGCGATCAGTGATAACGTGAGCGCAAATTTTACGTCCAGCACAAACAGTCCAATACCGGTCAATGTTCCATTGACGAGACAAATGATCATTTGTCCCCTGACCACGCCCGCCAGCCCGGCATTCTGTTTCTGCATAAATAACTCGACACTCTGGGCAAATCGCTCTGGGAATAAACCCAGAAAAAATGTCAGGATTTTCTCGTGATCAATAATGATGAATGCAGTAATCATTAACGTGATGAACGTCTGAAAGACAGAGGTTACGACTGAGAAAACGATGATCTGTCCATAATTTAAAAATCCGAGCAGTATACTCTGCAAATTTTCAATAATACTTTCAATGAAGTTATTGATCACCTTCGCCAGATCGAACTCTTCTAAATCAATATCCTTTTTATCCCTGGAAATAGGTTGAGGTACGATTTCGAACCCCGTTTTATCTTGCTTAACCTGGAATCGGGTATTCTTTAGAAAATCCAGTATGTCATTTTTATTTTTGGACTGCCTGACAACAGTGAACTGCTGTTCTTTTTCTACCTCTTCTTCTGCCGGCTGAACCTTTGTGGTTTCAAGATTTGGGAGATATTTTGCAATGTTCTGAATTCCTTTACTAATAGAAGGTACCCAGTTTTTTGATAATTGCTCTCCATAACTGGGAATATCTTTAATTAGTATCTGTACCTCATTTGTCAGATTAATTACAAAATAGGCACCTCCAAATGACAATCCGGTTATCATAAACAGATAAATAATAATGATTGAGAGCCCTCTGGACATCCTCTTTTTAAATACACGCTTTGATGCCATCCAGGTTACAAAGGGTGTCAGGATGTATGCCATCAACAGAGCCAGGACAAAGACTGGCAGTGTGTCTCTGAATCGATACAACAGCGCCAGCGTAACGCCAATGATTGATAATACAATCAGATATCGAAAACGTTTTGAAAGTTCCATCTTGACCTTCCTTGATTAACCGATGTTAAAATAAACCTCAAAGCGGCTGTTTTTATTGACCTGACGCTGCCTTATACGATGAAGTATCCGTCTTTTTCCAGCCCATTTTTCTTTAGCATTGTCTGATTATGCTTGAAAAGATGAAAATTGACAATTAATCAGTGATCTGCAAACGCATTTCATGCAGACGACATAATTCTTTTCTGATTTAATTTTGTATCATGGATCTCAAGGGAGAAAGTAGCTGGGGATTTGATTTCATTTTACATTCCTGCTATGTTGGCAGAAAGAAAAAAAAATGCTTAAATTCTGAAATGTCTATTGATGTTTATTTCGGCTGTCTCTTTGCGATCCATAGCTCATAACAGATATTTTAAGAAACAGATAAACAGGTACACTCATTTTATCAGAGATCGGTAAGAATCAGGGGTTCAAACTTGCCGAAAAGATAATGACTCCTATCATGAGGGTATGTAGACCATGCAAGAGCTACCAAAAATACTGATAGTTGACGATGACGAGACCAATCTGAGATTCCTGCATGAGGTCTTATCAGAAAAATATCAGATCCAGTCCGTGTCAACAGGCGAGGAAGCTCTTCAGTTTATTAACTCGTTTAATCCAAATATACTCCTTTTGGACATTATGTTGCCGGGAATAGACGGCTATGAAGTTTGTCAGAAGATTCGAAAAGACGAAAAGCACTCAGAAGTAAGGATTATTTTAATCTCAGCAAAAGCAATGGCAGACGACAAACAGAAAGGATATGATATGGGTGGAGATGCATATATTACGAAACCTTTTGACCATCTCGACCTTTTTGCGATAATTGATAAAATACTGGTAGACTGAAACAAGTGGTTGTTTTGCGGTTTTTAAAAGGCAAGATGATGGCGAACGCCAGCATTAAATTCCCAAAAAATGAAAAAGGGGCTTCATTAAGCTTCAAACCGGGGTAACTCGCCGGTTATTGATGTACGATGTTATTCTATAAGAACTAAGGATCGGCTCAAAAATTAGTTCACATTCTGTTTGAAAAATGTCCAGTGTTTTGGGGGCTTTTGCAAATAGAATGTGAAGTTATTTTTGAACGATCCCTAAAACAAAAAGAAACAGAAAGGACAACATGAGATTTCTTGTTGTAGATGATGAACTCACCAATCGAAAATTACTGACGACGATGCTTGAAGATGCAGGTTACTGTGACGTTGCAGTGAACGGTCAGGAAGCAGTCGAATGTTTTAGAATGACACTGGACGGAGAACAAGCCTATGATGTCATTTTTCTCGATATAAAAATGCCGGTAATGGACGGACATGAAGCGCTGAAACAGATACGGGCACTTGAAGAGAAAAAAGGTATTTTTGTCGGGGACGGCGTAAAAATAGTGATGGTCACCGCGCTGGGAGACAAAAAAAACATTCTCGAAGCATTTCATGAAGGTTGTGAATACTATCTGGTCAAACCGTTTCAACAGAAAAAAATTCTTGAATTATTGAATGAAATGGATCTGCTGAAACTAGAAGAGTGACACTTCTTTGATATGCTTGGCCTACCTGCGCATTTTCAAAGTGGGCCTCAGTGGAGGGTATATAAATCGCCAGTTAATTATCAACTCATCAGCATAAAACGACTGGGGCAATTCCGGCCGTTTGAGTGATCCCACAAGAGCCTGTATCGCCATAAGCTCCATTTCAGATGTGACATCCGACTGCATCACTTTATAAGAGAGCAATTTTCCCGACAAGCTGAGATGTACCTGTACCCAAAGAGACCCACCCTCTGGTATCTCCCCGGTAAGATAGTCAAGTGGTGCTTTCCACCATTTCTGAATATCAACCACCCAGTTTTCGATAAATCTCTCAAACGTCCATTGATAGCTGTTCATTGAATACTGAAGATTTTCCGAATTGGTCTCTTCAGGTTTTCCACCCCTGAATGTTTTCTTGATTTCATCAGGTAGACCGCCATCCTTCTTGTCCTTGTCCTTGGCCTTCTCCAATTGTTTTTTTTTGATAAACAGAGGCGACTTGATTATCTCTGGAACGGATATTTTCTCTGGAACGGATATTTTCTCCGGAACAGTTTTCTCATCCGCCACCACCTGTCGCGATGGTTCTATTTCCTCCTGCAGCAATGTGTTATCTCTTTCATCTCTAGCAATGGAATTGGTCTGCTCAGCAGCAACTACCGACTGTTTGGTTTCAGTTATTTGCTGTCTGGATGCGGTGGGTAACTCTTCCCTGTTTTTGTCTACTTTCAGATCCTTATCTAATTGTGTGGTCAGAGGTATTTTTTTTTGAGGACGCAGCCTCAGCTCTTTCATCTTCTCTGGGGCTGCCAGTGTTTGTTCAAGCGGCTTCTCGATATCTTCAGTTTTCTCCAGAGGCTTCTCGATATCTTCAGTTTTCTCCAGAGGCTTCTTGAGATCTTCAGTTTTCTCCAGCGGTTTCTCGATATCT
>JABGPJ010000071.1:23056-26499 GCA_018645005.1 Deltaproteobacteria bacterium
AGATCTTCAATTTTCTCCAGAGGCTTCTTGAGATCTTCAATTTTCTCCAGAGGTTTCTTGAGATCTTCAATTTTCTCCAGAGGCTTCTTGAGATCTTCAATTTTCTCCAGAGGCTTCTTGAGATCTTCAATTTTCTCAGGAGCCTTGACCGGTTTTTTTTGTTCTTTAAATAAGGGCTTAGGGGGAGATTTTCGTTTTTTTTTCAGGGGGGAGATATTTGACTGGATTTCATAAAGATCAATTTCCAGACTTTGGTCTGCTAATCGTGGCAATAACGAGCGGTCGAGCCATTGAGAAAGGGGCGCAATCAGACTCAGATGAATGACAGTTGCAATTAGAAACATCAGTAAAAAAACCCTGTTTTCACGGACTGGCATAGGTACCAAAGACCACTTTTTTAAAATGCAGCAGTTTTAAAATATCCAGCAAACGGATCACTTTTCCGTGAGAGATTTTTTTATCAATATTCAAAATCACTTTTTGGGTTTTATCAAACTCACCCTCTTTTATGGTTTGCATGACCATTTCCCAGAGAACCGGCCTGCCATTAATTAATACGAGCTCTCCTTCCTTCATGACGATCATCAGTTTTCGGAGTGTTGAAACCGTACTGCCTGTTTTTGATTGCGGCAGATCAACGCCGATCGATCGCTGGTTCGTAAACTGTGTCGAGACGGCGAAAAAGATAATCAGCAGAAATAGAATATCGACTAATGCAGTTATATTAATGTGTGTTCTTTTTTTGTGGGATTCAACAAGTTTCATTGTAATAATAAAAAATTACACGGATACCCATAAATGCACTGGAATCCTTGTTTCAACTTTCAACAATTTGATCAAAAAATGCATCTACCAGCAAATTGATCTGTTCCTCTGCAGTTATCATCAAACTGTCGATACGACGTGTAAACAGATTATAGGCGATCAACGAGGGGATGCCGATCATCAATCCCGCGACAGTCGTAAATAATGCCTGCGAGATACCAGAAGAAAGGGCACTCATTTTCGCTTCATCGACCAACGAAAGCCTCGAAAAAACCTCAACCATCCCCAATGCGGTTCCTAACAAACCAAACAGCGGAGCTATTCCTGCAATCGTATCCAGGATGACCAGTCCCCTTTCGAGACGGTGCTTTTCGATCCGGGCCAGATCGCTGAGTCTTTCCTCCAGCCTGCTTTTAGATAATGGCAGCATCTGAACGATCTTTGTCATAATCAACCCCGCAATGGAGACGCCAACATTCGAAGATAAACTCTCCGTTTCTCCTCTTTCGGAAAACCATGCTCTCCAATGCTGTATTCTTTCGTCTGAAACGAGCCGCTTTTTCTGCAAAATAAAAATCCGCTCAAGTGTTATCAGCACAACAAGAAATGAACAGGCTCCCAGGGGGATCATCATAATGCCGCCCCGGACTAAAATAGTTTCGATTTGTCCCCACATAAATCTTAAAGATACAATTGTATTGAAAGGATACTTATTTCCTTTTCAGGAAGGAAAAGGTTTGTAGAAATTCATGAAACAACTACGTTTATACCATCAAAGTGTATCCTATACAAATCAAAAGGAAAAGCGTCCTCCTGATATGCAGCAAATCCCAAACGGCTAGTGGATCTGTGGTTTGATTTTTCGCAAATAATCAAGTATAATACCAGAGTAAGGGCACCAAGGGGAGGGCAATTTGATGTTTTGAATTTTCACCTATTTTCCGAGTTTGGATGAATGTTGAGTAGATTCGAACTGAAATCACTTGAAATGGAGGTTTAGCTGATATGATAAACATTAATAATATACTGGTTCCGACAGATTGCTCAGAAGTATCAGATTACGCACTTAAATATGCCATCAAATTCGCTAAAGAGTTTGATGCCAATTTAACACTGCTGATGGTCACGGTCTCTGAGCCGATCACGATTTTAAACGATTATGGATATTTTTCACCTGAACTTCACCAAAAACTCATTACCGAATCTGATAAACGGGCAAAAACAGATTTGGAAAGCTTCTGGAAGCGTGCAGCAGAGGATGAAGTAGAGGTAAACCTGATCAATTTCAAGGGAGACCCTTTCACTGAAATCGTGCGGTATACAGAAGAAAACGACGTTGACATCATAATTATGGGGACTCATGGTCGAACCGGACTCAAACATGTTTTCATGGGAAGTGTCGCGGAAAAAGTGGTCCGTTATTCCCCCCAGCCGGTCTTAACCATCAAACATCAAGATTATCAATTCGTCATGGAGGATTCACCGACTTGATCTGATATCTTCTTTTGCACCCTCGGTTATTTCCAGTGAATCATGGGTAATCCGGCCACCGGGGACTGAAAATAGGGAATTCGCGTTCCCCTGAGACTACCAATATAAACGGTTTTAAGGTCTGCGCCACCGAAAGTGACGCTGGCGAACCAGGGAGCAATAGTACCGCCACAGGTCAGCATTAGTTCAGGAGTTACCTCGTCCGCCTCGAACGCTTTCCTCAGCGTCTGGCTCGCTGCCGGATTGTCATCATCTAAGAGAATTTTTAAATCCCCTTTTGGTGTAATAGCAAATATCTGATCGGTCATCACATGTGTTCCCCAAAGGTTGCCATAACTGTCAAAGGCAATCCCATCGATAAATGCGCCGGTATCCTCAGGTCCATAAATTTCTCTATCAGTCAGGGATCCATCCTCGTGCACGCGCAAGCGGCTAACATGCTTGCCACAGGTTTCTACCACATACAACCACTCCTCTTTTTCATCCAACCGGATCTCATTGGTGAAATGAAATCCTTCGGCCACAATACGGATAACACCTTTATCGACCAGGGCAATATAACCGTCAATAATATTGGGGCTAATCGCACTCATCCAGTTTTTTATTCTGGTCGAGATCGTCATCCAGATACGGTCTTTTGAATCTCTCAGTATGAAGTTGACTTTGCCAATCGGTTCACCATCAATGGAGTCGATCAGGACACGTGTTTCACCTTCGCGAGTCATTACTTCCAGACAATCCGTTCCAAAATTTGAAATCAGAATATCGCCTTTTGATGTAAAAGCCAATCCGTTCGGCAGCGTTCCTTCTGTGAATCGAGTCGCTAAATCAGTAGTCTGGGCAAACGACTCTCGATATGATTGGGTAATGATTTTCTGAGTTCCGTCAGGGTGAATTCGCACAACACCCCCTCGAGCATCAGCAGACCAGAGGATCCCATCCGACTCAGCCAAAATACACTCAGGGCGTTGTAAGTCTTTTCCAATATATTTCAAGGTTGATTTATCAACCTCGAATCCAGTTAGTGGATTATCTCCCATGTTTCCGTTCTCCTGTTCATTGATACAAGTGTTTTCTGAGACTGAACATCGCCCTCTCCCTGTTTCAGACCTGTTTTCCCGTTTCAAGTTTGGTCGACAGTCTAATCCAGAGACGGTGTTAGTCATTATTTTAGTTCCTCTCACTTA
>JABGPJ010000025.1 GCA_018645005.1 Deltaproteobacteria bacterium
AATCATTTTTCACTTCGGGTAATGGAATAGGACAAAAACTATTTGACGCTGCAGTCCAGTGGGCAAAGGACAAAATGTGCAAAGAATTGAAAGTTGAGACCCAAAACATTAATTTTGGTGCAAACAAGTTTTATAAAAAACAGGGTTGTCGAATAAGTGCGATTGAACGATCTGCATATGAAACTCATCCAAATGAAGTCAAATTAGTTTGGAGCCTGATGCTGTGAAACAGATAACACGTAAAATAACTCAGCTGATCCTTTTTCGGAATACTGGGGGATAGTTGCCGAGATACTTGTAATTTAGTATTGCTGTAAAACAGCCTCGACCGCTTTAAAGATCAGACAAGAAGTGCAGAGATGCCCAACATGACCCGAATCCAGAAAAGCAATCGAGTTTAGTTCCAAAATTTTTAACTTTCGGAGAAAGCATGCGAGAATTCAAAGAACGAGTAGCTGTGATTACTGGTGCTGCAAGCGGTATCGGACGAGGACTAGCCGATCGATGCGCAAAAGAGGGCATGAAGGTTGTTCTTGCCGATATTGAGGAAAATGCCCTGATTCAAGCCGAAGAGGAAATGAAAGCTACAGGGGCAACCGTGATGAGCGTAATAACGGATGTCTCAAAAGAAGGTGATGTCAAATCACTCGCTGAGAAATCAGTTGATGCTTTTGGGGATGTCCACCTACTTTTTAACAATGCAGGGGTCGGTGGCGGCACATCAGCATGGGAAAGCACAGTCGCTGATTGGGAATGGATCATGGGAGTAAATCTGTGGGGTGTTATTCACTGCGTCAGGACTTTTGTTCCTATCATGCTAAAACAACAGTCTGAGAGCCATATAGTTAATACGGCCTCAATGGCGGGATTAATGTCGGGGCCATATAGTGCGATTTACAAAGTGACCAAGCATGGTGTCGTGTCGCTTTCTGAAACCCTATATCATGAACTGAAACAGAAAAATGCCAGCATTAACGTTTCTGTTCTCTGTCCAGGGTATATTGATACACAAATTGTGGATTGTGAACGAAACCGTCCAGCTAAACTGCAAAATGATCCGGAGATAGAGCGAAACCGCAGGGAAAAACCGGAATACCAGTTTATGGAGCAATTTATGCGCAAGGCGGTGCAGGATGGAATGTCTCCACAGGGTACAGCTGATTTTGTCTTTGATGCAATCAAAGCAGAAAAGTTCTACATCCTTGCTAATCCTGCCTACTTTAAGGATTTCGCAAATATGAGAGCGGAAGACATAATCCAGGAAAGAAATCCAACCAATCCTTTATCCGCGCCCCTGGATTAATTGTCCACCATATACTTGAGTACATTTTCGGTGAACGGACAGGATAGGGGATAGGGGTCAAATCTTCCTTTACCCTATGCTAGTCTGGATTTCAGCTTTTTAATCGTATTAACTAATCTCCTATCGCTTTTAGTCTTCTTATTAATTCTTTCAATTGAATTGCTCACGGTACTGTAACTTTCGATTCCAAAGATTTTTCCGATTTCGGATAATGATAGAGCTGTCTTCATTCTTGTAAGATAAATAGTAAGATCACGGGGTAGATTCTCTTTTCCTCTTCTTTTAACAAACAATTCTGCGCTGTCAATTTTAAAAAAGCTGGCAACTTCTTTAATGATTGTTTGTGCATCTTGTGTAGTTTGCTTTGACTCAGGAATCTCCGGGTGGACTAATGGTTTAAAGAAATCGCTTCTGATCCGATCTACAAATTCTTGTGAACCCAACAGGGAAGGCAGGTTCTTTTTCTTAAAAAACGAGTAAATATCGTCGGACCCATCATTTTTCATAAGGTCTCTCACATTTTTCTTGGATCTTTTACCCATGTGCAGCATATCCAAGATGAGATCACTTCTTAACCATTTTTCATCATTCGATTCGTTAACATAAGCGGTATAGCTGCTCCATTTGTATTCTTCAGGGGTTTTAACCAATTTTGCCTTGCAGGGATTGAAATGAATATATCGAATCAGATCCAGTAAATAGTTTTCCTCTCCAACAAGTATTGATTTATATCGACCTCGAAACAGTGACCCATCTGATTTATGGTAACGATTAAATCGTTGGGTATATATCCCATTTACATGCCGCATGAAACGCGAAAGATTCGCTTGCGGTGTTTGAACCAACAAATGGTAGTGATTGGGCATTAAACAGTATGCGCAGATATTCACTCCCCAAAGTTCTGTGGATTCCTTGAGAAGATCTTTGAATAGAATGGGGTCGTGATCATCATGAAAAATCATTTCCTGTCGACGACCACGGTTCATGATATGATACCAGGCATTTTTGTACTCAATTCGAAGCGGTCTGCTCATGATTCCCCTTTTTTTAAAAAATTGTCACTTACTGGAACCACCATAGTGACATCACCATCGTAAGTCAACGGAAGACTTGACCCCTTTGCCTATGGGAATCCAGGCTAGCTGGTTGCCAATAGCGTGAGTAAACGGCAACCAGTGAGATATTCCTCGATATTTACATACTCATCAATCGTATGGGGATTATATTGTCCAGCACCCAGGGTGACCGTCGGTACACCTCTGGCGGAAAGGTTGTTGGCGTCAAGGCCCCCGTCAGCGATGACCAGATGGGGATCACCCCCCAGCGCCTTAATGGCTGATTTTGCCCGGCGAACCGGTTCGCTGCGTTCTGAAATTTTAAACGGGTCGTATCCGCGCTTTGCCAGGAATTCAACACTACCCCGTTCCCCGCGGTTGTTGCGAACTTGCTTGACAGCGTTGTTAAATGCGCGTCGATACACAGAAGTTATGGTCCGCAGGAATGACCGGCTATGGCTTCGGCATTCCCCTGTCACCCGTACATGATCCGTGACCTGATTGGTGGCTTCTCCACCTGTAATTGTCCCTACGTTGGAGGTCCCGTGGTGTCCATCTATCATGATCTTACCAAAATATCCCTGTTTGGCCACATCGCTGATAGCCAGACTGGCAATGAGGGTAGCTGATATGCCTTGATCAGGATGAACCCCGGCATGGGCAGAACGGCCATGAATATTGGCTTCCCAATGGTCACCGCCGATGGCGCCAATAATCGCATAATCAGGATGGCTGCTATCTACGTTGATCCCGAAGGTGGGATGACCCAAATCCTTCAAATCGACATTCCGACTCCCATGAAGGCCGACTTCCTCCCCTACGGTAAAAAGAAAGGTCAAGGGGGGACGGGGAAGATTGTTAATGAGTATAGACTCCACGACAGTGATCAAAGCTGCCACGGCCGTTTTATTGTCTCCACCAAGAGCTGTGGCCCCTTTGGCGATAATCCGGTCACCAGATACCTCGGGGATAGCTCCCCGGCATAGCGGAACCGTATCCATATGCCCCGAAAAGAGTCGGCGGGGCTGTGTTCGCAGGCTCCCTTTGCCAGGAATTTTTACAATCAGGTTGCCAACCTCGTAGTCTTGACCGATACGTTTATGGGCGTTGTCGTGCTTGATCCAGGCGGCTTTACATCCAGCTGCACCTAGGCGCTTGCGCGCTTCAGCAGCGACTTTCCCTTCCTGACCGCTCAGTCCTTCTATTTTTAACAGAGCCAGCAGATGATCCAGGGCCCGGGACTTTTCTATCATTTGAATTTTGAATTTTGTAGTTGACATCAGTCTCCTATGCATTGATGGATTACTATCCCTACTTATCAATTGACGGTACTTCGGGATCGTTCAAAAATAACTTCACATAATCTATCTACAAAAGTCCTAAAATAACAGGACCTTTTGCACATAGAATGTGACAGCAACGTGTTTCCTTTACACTAATGGGAAACACTTGACTAATTTTTGAGCCGACCCTTAGGGATCGTTCAAA
>JABGPJ010000132.1 GCA_018645005.1 Deltaproteobacteria bacterium
AAAGACTGGACATTTTGCAGACAAAATGCCAAGTAATTTTTGAGCCGACCCTTAGTCATTTGAAGAACACATTCATTTCAATATAATTGTCCACAAAACACTAGAGATAAAATCAGGAGAGACAATGCAGAAGAAAGGGACAACTTATAAGAAAAAGAAGATTGACGGCATCGATTGTAAAATGATTGAGCTGTTACAGAAAGACGGTCGGATATCTAATACTGAAATCGCAAAAAAAATCGGAATTTCTGAGGGAACAGTCAGAACCCGGCTCAACCGTCTTATTAAGGAAGATTACATACAGATTGTGGCGGTCAGCAATCCCATGAAACTGGGCTTTGATATTGTCGGAAATATTCGGATCCATGTCGACATCAAAAAGATGGATATCATTATAAAAGAACTGAAAAAACTTAAAGAGTTGTGGTTTCTTGTCCATACGACGGATGGTACCTGCATCGACTCAGAATTCATTGTGAAGTCACTGGACGAATTGAATGTGCTCATCTTCAAAAAAATAAACGCCATTGACGGTATTATGCGCGCCGAAACAACCATTTTTATGAAGTATATCAAGCGGAAATACAATTGGGGAACGGCCCTGGAATAGAAATGGAATTGCTTCTACGGACTTCACAGCCGCTGCGATCCCATATCAGACAGGCAATCTTTTTTTCAAACCGGAAACAGCTCGATCTATGAGTGTTTTCACCTCCTCAATCCCAAGAACACGCCCACTGACAATTAACAGAATCAAAAAAAGTGCGCCAGTCAGAAGCACGACCCAGAAACTGCCTGGAAGAGTGGCAATATCGAACCATTCAGAAATTTTCCCGTGAAAAGCCACTAGGATTAAGCCGAGACCTGCGCTCATCAGAACAATTTTCAGCAGATAAAACAGCATCTGAGCCGATTCTTTGCTGCCGATATGTCGGTTCCAGAGAATATAAAGTAAACCGGCCTGAAATAGAGCTGAAATAGAGAGACCCAGTGCCACTCCGGTTACCCCCATCCATTTCATTCCAACCACATAGACAGGAATACTGACAACGACCGCAATGGTGCCGAACACGGCCGGCAACAGAGTATTCTGGCTGGCATAGTATCCCCGACTGACAACTGTCTGAGCAGCAAATCCAACCGTACCGATCAACACAAAAGCGAGTACATCCGAAGTCAGAGAGGTCGCAGCTGCATCGAATTGCCCGCGCTGAAAAATCAGCAGAACCACCTCATGTCTGAGAACCATCAGCAACACGGAAAAGGGGATCACCAGAAAGATAAGCCGCAGCGTCCTGTCCAGCAGCCGGTTCATCTCCTGCAGCCGGTTCTCCGCCAGCAATCGGGTCAGAAAGGGGTATGAGGCAACTCCGGCGGCCTGCCCGAAAATTCCAACCAGAACGTACATGATGCGCAAGCTGTAGTTCAGGCTGGACACGCTGCCGGCAGGCAAATAGGACCCAAAAAGCCTGGAAAACAGTTCTGTGGAAAATGTCATGGTCAGACCGAGCATAAGCGGCAGGCTCAGCAGGACATACTTTTTCAAATCCGGATGGCTGAATTGAAAACTCAGCTTGAACCGCATGCCAATTCCCCGGGCTCCGAGAATCTGAATAAGGCAATTCCCGATCAGGGCTCCTCCCAGCACACCCCAGGAAAATCCCTCCATTCCCAGCCATGGGCTTAGAATCACCCCACCGGCGATAATACCGACGTTATATATTAATGGTGCCAATGCTGGAATTAAAAATTTTTCCCTGGCGAACTGTACTGCCATCAGAATCCCCCCCACAAAGAAGAAAAACTGGGCCGGAAGAATAATACGTGTCATCCGCACAGCACTGTCACTCAGCTGCTGATCTCTGAATCCAGCCAGCGTCATCAATTCGGGAGTAAAGACCATGGCAACGGCGATCAGAATCAACAGTAGTGTACCGAAACAGGTCAGAATCAGAGAAAAAACCCGCCACCCCTCTTCATTTTCATTTCTGACCAAATATCCGGAAAAGATCGGAATGAACGTTATGGAGAGAAAACCGCTTGCCAGAATATGATTCAGAATCTCCGGAAAAATAAATGCGACCTGGTAGGCATCCACTTCTCCACCAGCCCCGCCGATGTAGGCAATGATCATCTCTCTGACCAGGCCGATCACCCGGCTCAGGAAAATCGAGATCATCATAATCAGAGATGCCAATCCCACTTTTCGATAGATCGAATGCGAATCTTCAGTCATGGCTGTTTTGTGTTTACTTTTTCCTTAGAGATTTTCCGGCTGGGTCAAACACATTCACATGCCACATTTCGTCTCATGTGACATATGAAAGGCAATCATGGGGTTTGACAGATCATGAACGACATTTGAAGTGAACGGCACCGCTCCGGATTCTCAGCCGGTGCGGTAGCTGACTTAGATGTTAATTTTTGAGCATTTCGGCAATCAAAAAGGCCAGATCCAGACTCTGCTGTGCATTCAACCTGGGATCACAGGAGGTTGCATAGTTATTTTCCAGGTGATGATCCATTATATCCTGGCCCCCCCCGACACATTCAGTGACATCTTTTCCGGTCAGTTCAAAGTGAACCCCACCTGGAACCGTTCCTTCCGCATGATGGATCTGGAAAAAACTGCGGATTTCGGAGTGAATATCCTTGAAGTTGCGGGTCTTGTAATTCGATTCCGATGTGTAGGTATTGCCGTGCATGGGGTCACAACTCCAAAGCACATTGAAGCCTTCCTGCTTGAAATTTTTAAGCAACTCAGGTAGATACTGAGCGACTTTATCCTTTCCGAAGCGAGTAATGATGACCATTCGCCCCCATTCGTTTTCCGGATTGAGCACCTCCATGATCTGCTTGATTTCATCAATGTCATGTTCGGGCCCAATTTTCATTCCAATGGGGTTGTGGACACCTCTCAGATATTCGATATGTGCGCCGTTCAACTGACGGGTCCTGTCTCCGATCCAGACCATATGGGCACTACAGTCATACCACATCCCCGTAAGCGAATCCTGACGGGTCAGTGCCTCTTCATAACCCAGCAGCAGTGCTTCATGGGAAGTATAAAAATAGGCTTCGCTCAGCTGGGGAACAGACTGCGGATCGAAACCGATCACTTTCATGAAGGTCAACGCTTTTTCTATATCGTTGGCCAGCGTTTCATATGATTTGCCCTCGGCGGATTGCTTAACGAACTCCTTATTCCAGGCGTGCACCTTTTCCAGTGACGCATATCCCCCGCGGGTGAAAGCCCTGAGAATATTCAGGCTGGCAGCAGAGTGAAAATAACTGGTTAGCAACCTCTGACAGTCCGGTGTTCTGGCCTTGCTGCTGAAGTCAGCAGCATTGACCATATCACCCCGAAAGCTGGGCAGTTCTATCCCATTTTGGATTTCAGTCGGCTTGGATCTGGGTTTGGCGTATTGTCCGGCGATACGTCCCATTTTAATCACAGGTTTCTCGCCAGCATAAGTCAGGACAACAGCCATCTGCAGAATAACCTTCATGGTCTCGCGGATAGTGGGGGCGGTGCACTCGCTGAATTCTTCTGCACAATCACCACCCTGCAGCAAAAAGGCTTTCCCCTGTGCAGCATCGGCCAGCAGGGCTTTCAGTTTTCTGATCTCACCAGCAAAGACAAGCGGAGGCAAAGCGGTGATCTGTTGCAGAATCTTTTGATACGCTTGTTGATCTGGCCATTCAGCTTGCTGCAGGGCCGGATAGGATTGCCAGGAGTCTTTGCTCCAATTTTCTCTGCTCATCTTCATTTAGTTGGTTAGAGGATGTAAAAAGGTATCTCAGCCCGGGCTGAATCGTCAGAATGACTGACGGAATGTTGTGTTCATCATAGTTTAGCATAAGTTTTTACGGAGAACTTGACAACTCAAAGCGTACCACGACTGCTAATCATTGCTGTCTGAAAATCTTTATAAATAGGGAGCTGGCTTATAGTTGCCATTGACGCGTCTCTTTGTTCTGAAACAGGTTTTGCACCGCTCGAAGATCCAAATATAGGTCCGGCTTTACCAACAAATTGAAGAAGCTAAATTATCTATTGATATAAAAAGCTTTTTTCATGTTAAGAGACAAATTAAATTATTTTGTATTTTTTGATTCTTCAACGATTTAAATAGTATTGATGGTTGATTTTTTGCTAATATTACTTATAATTGTCGCTAAAACAACCTCACTATATTTCTGAAATTTTGAAAGAGTCTTTCCATGCATAAATCAATTTTGGTTTTGGAAGAAAGTGCAATGGTTCATGATCTATTTGAATCCGCCTTACCAAAAGAATACTGGGATTGGCGTATTGAACATGAATCATTCCAGGAAAATTATGTTTCCAAAGCAGAAGACATGCTACCCGGGATTATTTTTCTGAGTAACCAAGATCAAAAAAATGATTATGTAACGGTAAAAGAACTGCGCATTTCGGAACAGTTAAAGGATATTCCTATTCTGCTATTGACCATTGCCAAGGATAAGCTCGATGAAAAGCAGCTGCAATCACTTGGGGTTCAAGGATTTTTACGGAAACCGTTCGAATCCGCGACGCTGTTGGAACAAATAGAAGCCACACTACAAGATCAAACACTCCAGCCCCCTCCCCGGGACGAACTGGAAAGTATAAATATCATTGATGATGAATTGCGAGGGTTGCTGTCAGGGAACGCATCCTCTGAGATAACCATTGACAATTTGGAAGAGGTGCTGGATCCAACTTTACAGCTACACCCCATTGAAGCAGAATCCATGCTTTTGGATAATGAAGATGACCAGCTGGATGCAATTGAGGAGATGACGGACTTTATTGAAGAGGACAATGAGAGTCTCCTTGAAGATAACATGCCCGATGAGTTCGAGTTTAGCGAAGATGACGAGGACGAACTGGATGAATTTGAACAGGATCGAGCAGAAACCGAGGCTATCGAAATTGAACTTGAGGAAATCGGCCTGGATATTGACGAATACAGTCATGATATCACCAGTCCTGCCTCCGCCAAAGTGCCGGCTGCTGAAGATCATCGAATGACGAAGATTGCCATCGTTATCGATAGGCAAGACAGCGGGATAGATTCACTAAAGAATGAATCCGGATTCGGGGAAATCGGATTGATGGAAATTGACGTGATCCCCTGCGATGTGAAAGAAGCGTTAACGGCTCCGACCGCTGGCCTGTTCGAAGAGGTTCAGGTTGATAGAGATCCAGATACTTCCCTAACTGAAGAGGCCGGATTTTTAACCGAATTGAAAGTGACCCACAACGGGCCCGACCGTTCCATCCAGGCTCGTAACGGTTCGATTGTCGAAAACATAACAGATTCATTAGCACCTTCCCTACCCTTTACAGAACTGGAAGTGTCTCAATATCAGGCTGATGATGTTATTGAAATTGAACATACCGAAATCAGAGACGAGATCGATGACGATTATGAGGCCGTGTCTGAAGAGGAGTTTGACGACTCGGATCTGCTGGAGATTTCAGTAGAGGGCTTTGACACAGAAGAAGTATCTGATGAGATGCTCAGTGACGATATCGACGAACTGGAGATTGACGAGGACCCATTCTCAGACAGTACAGATTTTGGAGAAGATGAAGAACTCCTGATCGAAGATTTAGACGAGGAAGCGCTATTAGCTGACGATCTGGACGAGCCGGAAGTGGTGATGGATGCTATGGCAGAGGAGGACCTTTCAGAGATTGTTATCTCGAATGTTGAAGATGAGGATTCAGAGAATTTTCAGGATGATGAGGACCTCCAAGAGATCGGCGGAATTGAGGATTTAGGTCAGTTCGAACAGGAACAGGGCGAAGCAGAGCCGCCATTTATTGAGCAAGATGAAATGAATGGCCTCGAGATCGATTTCGAAGCGGATGACGCATCTCAAACTGACGAAACAACCGCTGATGAATTTAATCTGCAAATGGATGAATTCGAGGATCTCGATTCAGACAGTGCCCAGATGAGTATTCAGGAAATGATCAATTTTCGGCAGGTGATGAAGGCAAAATACGACATACCTGAATTATCTGCTACAGAATCTGACGAAGCGGAAACCGCAGAAGAAGATCTTGAGATTGGCATTATGTCAGACGATGAGATCGATCATTTAGATCTCGCAGATACGAGCGAGGACGAGGAAAATGGTCCAGCATTCGAAGAGGAATCTCTCGATGAAGACATGGACATGGTTCTGGAGGAGTTTTCAGACGAAGACGATGCAGATGAAAATGGTGAGACAGAGGCAGATACCGAAGAGATCGACATAATCGCTGAGATAGGAGACGATAAAAGCGGCGAGATCAATATATTCGCTGACCCGGATGATGACGATACTGGAGAAGTCGATTTATTCGCAGATACGGACGACGATGAAAGCGAAGAGATCGATATATTCGCTGACCCGGATGACGATGACACCGGAGGGGTCGATCTCTTTACAGATGACGAGCCGCAAGAGAGTGACTCCCTTGAAGCGCCTGCTGAAGACCTTTTTCTTGAAAGCGATGAGGGGGATGTCGAGGAGGATGATCTGGATCTGCTGGCTGAAGCGCCAGAAATGGATGGTGAAGAAACTCTCTTTGAAGATATTCCCCATGAGCCCTCGATTGCTTCAGATGAAATTGATCTTCTAACTGATGATCTGCATTTATCCGATGATTTCGCCGCAACGACAGAAAATGAACAAACCGAATCCGATGAGTTGTTTGATGGGGACATTGACACCGAACTGGTAGTAGATAAGGCGGCGGCAGAGCCTGACGATTTTTTTTCTGAGCCGATAGAAGAGGCTGAATCAGATATACTGGAATCACCGGAAATGGATCTAAGCGATGAAATTTTCTCGGACCACGAAGTCGAAGAGGATGACGATGTCTTTGAAGAGGTTGACCTCCTGGAAGAAGAAACTTCGGACAACACTGAGTCAGAGATTGCTTTCGATCCGGATTCAATGATGAACCAGGACATGTCTGACTTGGAAATGATCAATGAAATGGAAGATGTTACTATTGACGTTCCGCAGGAGATTTTTGAAATCAGTGATCTTAAGATGGGGGATATCACTCATAATCTGGATGAAGACACAGAACCGGTTGGGGATGAATTCCCGTTGGAGGAGACCGAGCTGACAGAAGATATTGAGCTGCCCTCGCTGGATGAAGATCTCCCGGATTTGCCTTCTATAGGCGAAGACATGGAAGCGGAGAGCGATATTTTTGAGGATGCCAGCCAAACTGAGAGCTCTGAAGCAACGCAGAATGATATCGAAGTATTGCAGTCAGAAAATGATTTTGAATCCGTTCCGGATGAGTCAGAGACGATCGAGTTTTCCGACGAACAATCTGCCATACCTGAAACAGAAACTATTGAAGAGCCAGCCCCGGTCGCAAAAAAGAGATCGCTGATACTTTCACCTGATGTGAGAGATAAACTGAGTGGAATGATAGAAAGTGTCATTTCAGACACCATCCAGAGCACTCTGCATGAAATGTTACCTGAGATGATGGACAAAATTATTCAGGAAGAGCTGGATGATTAGGCTCTGATTATCCGTCACCAGTTCTTGACCCAGTCGACCAATCAACTCAACTAGATAATTCCGAAATCCATGCCCGTTTTATCAAATTTTCGTTTTCTACAGATCAGACCCTCTCTATTTTTGCTATTCAATATCCTGGCTCTGATCAGCATCGGAATTGTCATGATCTACTCCTCCAGCGCTTTCTACGCCGAGCGAAATTTTGGATCCCCCTATTATTTCATCACCCGTCAATTGCTGGCGCTGGCAATTGGCGTTGTTCTGCTGCGAATTGCCATCAAATTTCCTTATGGAAATTATAAAAAACTAACGCCCATTTTGATGATTGTGACGTTGGTTTTCATGCTGATCGTTCTTATCCCTGGTATTGGCAAGCAAGTGGGGGGTGCCAGACGGTGGATCCGGTTTTTAGGTATTGGGTTTCAGCCTTCTGAAATACTGAAACTGACACTTATCATCTGGGTTGCTGGTTTTTTGAATCGTAAAAAGGAACTCCTGGGTTATTTTTCCCGCGGTCTTCTGCCCAGTTTTATCGTGACCGGTATTTTTTGTTTTTTGTTAATGCTCCAGCCCGATTTTGGGACTGCGATGCTTATCTGTATGACCCTGCTGTTGATGATTTTTGCGGCTGGAGGAAAAACATTTCATATGGTCGGCAGCCTGGCTGGTGTCGTAAGCATCGGTGGTTTCCTGATTTTCTCCAACGTCTATCGCATGCGTCGGATGACTGGATTCCTCGATCCCTGGGCAGACCCACTCGACAGCGGTTTTCAACTGGTTCAATCTTTTATCGCCTTTGGGACCGGTGGGATTTTTGGACGGAATCTGGGAAACTCCAGACAGAAGCTGTTCTTTCTGCCAGAAGGGCATACCGATTTCATTTTTTCAATCCTGGCAGAAGAAACCGGTTTTATCGGCACTCTGCTCGTCATGATACTCTTTTCGTTGCTCATGCTTAAAGGACTGGAAATATCGCTGCACTGCCCCGATGATTTTGGTCGTAACCTCGCCTTTGGCATCACATCACTCATTTTTCTGCAGACTGTGTTTCACATCGGTGTTGTCATCGGTCTACTGCCTACAAAAGGAATTCCACTGCCGTTTATCAGCTACGGGGGCAGTTCCTTAGTACTGTGTATGTTCATGGTGGGCATTTTGATCAACATCTCCAACGCATCCCATTCAGCCCACCCTGATGCCAGAAAATCGTGAGGAGATCCGTATTCTGATCGCAGGCGGTGGCACTGGTGGTCACCTATTTCCGGGTATCGCTATCGCTGAAGCATTTAAAAACAGGCGGATATGCAACATTCGCTTCGTCGGGACGCGCAACGGAATTGAGATGAATGTGGTGCCCAAATGTGGATACCGATTGCATACCATACCTGTTTCCGGCCTGTATCGGGTTGGCTTTTTCAGAAAGCTGAAAAGTCTGCTTAAACTACCCCTGGCTTTTATCAAATCCTTCTGGATTCTGATCTCATTTGATCCTCATCTCACCATCGGAATCGGAGGTTATGCCTCCGGACCCATCCTGGCGCTGGCAATTCTACTCCGTAAAAAGGCCATCTTGCAGGAACAGAATGCTTACCCGGGAATGACCAATCGCCTGCTGGGGAAATACGTCCCCCTTTCATTTGTACCGTTTGATGGAGTTGATCACCTGTTTAGGCAAGCCGTTGTGGTTGGGAATCCCATCCGCAAAGCGATCATAAAAGCGGCAAATCAGCTGGATGAAAGGGTCGATGGGAAATTTGTCATCACAATTCTGGGAGGAAGTCAGGGAGCACGCATTTTAAACCGGACAATGGTCGATATGCTTCCCTTGCTGGCACCTATCGCCCAGCGGCTGAAAATAATACACCAGACCGGTAATTCCGATCATGCCTGGGTGCAATCTGCCTATGATCAACACTCAATGATCGAAGCCACTGCCAGCCCCTTTTTTGATGATGTTGACCAAATATTATTGCAGAGCCATTTGCTGATTTGCCGGGCGGGATCCATGGTAAATGAAATCATAGCCGTGGGTCGGGCGAGTATACTGGTGCCCATCTCTGTTTCCAGTGGAAATCATCAGAAAGAGAACGCCAATAAAATGACATCTGCTGGTGCAGCCATCACACTTGACGAAAAAGAACTGAATCAGGACACGCTTTTTCAGGTTATTCAATCATTGCTGGATAATCCTGAAAAACGCAGAACAATGGAACTAAATGCGAAGTCTTTATTTCCGGGGGATTCAGCCGAAAAAATTGTGGATCACACAATAGATTTTTACGGGTTGTAAACGATTCTAACCCCTTCCTGACTGAACACAGTCCCCCCTGGTCCTGTAAAACAACCCTGCTGGAAACTTCCAGCGGGAAGACAGCGTCAATTTGTGCCCCTTGATTTGACAGGGCGGTATCGATGAGCACAACGATAATAGCGGTGGGGATCGAACGACAAAACTCAAATTATTCGGCCGCTTTGTTCGATTCAGTCGCTGGGGTGGATTTTTCTGTACTGTCCTTCTCAACTCCCTGCTGTAACTGTTCCTGAGAGACTTTATCAATCACAGATGACTTGGCGCTTTTGGAGGTGGTGTAAGTGAGCGAAAAAGAGGTTAGAATGAACACGACGGCCAATCCATAAGTCAATTTACCGACAAAGGTCGCTTGACCACGAGATGAATGAACCTGTCCCGTTCCTCCAAACACGGCGCCTGCTTCCGCACCTCTGCCAACCTGGAGCAGCACGATTAAGATAATGGTGATACAAACAATGATGTGAATGACAATAAGCGGTGTATTCATATTTCCTGTTGACCTTTGATATTGATTAAGGGTCAGCTCAAAAATTACTTGGCATTCTGTCGGCAAAATGTCCAGTCTTTTGGGGACTTTTGCCGACAGCTTATACCAAGTTATTTTTGTACGATCCCTAAAATGATGCAATGATTTGTGAGAAATCTTCCGCTTTGAGGCTGGCTCCACCAACGAGCAGACCATCAATTTCGGATTCTCCAAGTAAATCAGCCGCGTTGACAGCGTTTGCACTACCACCGTATAGGATACTGGTTGCGTTGGCAACAACATCCCCGGCAAATTCTTTGATTTTGCTTCTGATAAACCGATGAATTTCAACGGCCTGCTCAGGAGTAGCGGTCTTTCCGGTTCCAATTGCCCAGACCGGTTCGTAAGCAAACACCAACCGGGTCCAGTCTGTTTGATCCAGCTGGCTGAAAACAGCTGCAATCTGGGTGTCAATAGTCTTGAAATGGTCTCCGGCTTCCCGCTGAGCCAGTGATTCTCCAATACAGACGATAGGTGTTAAACCCATATTGAGCAGCACCTGAGATTTTCGCCCTACCATGTCATCAGTCTCATTGAACAGCGAGCGACGCTCGGAGTGACCCACCAGACAGTAGCGACATCCTAAAACCTTCAAAAGTTCGGCTGAGGTTTCGCCGGTGAGTGCACCGGACAATTTTTCTGCGCAGTTTTGAGCCCCCAGTTGAATGACTGAGTCATAAATCCAATCCAGCGCCATTGGAACCAATGCCATCTGTGGACAGATAACCACTTCAAGATTTTCCCTGATTTGAAGCTGTTCCTTTAATTCGGCAACCAACTCTTCTCCTTCTGCAGGCAACAGATTCATTTTCCAGTTGCCAGCAATGATCGTTTTACGTGCCATGCTTTTTCTCCGTAAGTGCTTCGATTCCGGGAAGCTTTTTCCCTTCAAGCAGTTCCAGCGAGGCCCCGCCACCAGTTGAAATGTGAGTCATTTTTCCGGCTTTATTGATCCGGTTAACAGCCGCCACCGAATCGCCACCACCCACAACTGTCACAGCCGATGAGGCTGCCAACCCTTCAGCAATACTAAAGGTGCCCTGTTGGAAATGGTTCATCTCAAAAACGCCCATCGGTCCGTTCCAAAAGACCGTTTTTGCATTCCCGATGACGGAAAGAAAATGTGCGATGGTTTTCGGCCCGATGTCCAGACCTATATAACCGTCCGGGATATGGTCTTCGACAATCCGGGTCGGAACATCATTACTAAAGGATTCAGCCACCACATGATCAGTAGGCAGATGAACTGTTTTCCCAAGCGTCTCGGCTCTGGCAAATGTTTCTGCCACCAGGTCAGTACTCTCCCCGTCCAGGATAGAGTTCCCGATTCTCTTTCCCTGGGAATGCAAAAAAGTATACGCCATTCCGCCACCGATCAGAATCTCATCCGCTTTGTTTAGAAGATTGCCGATCACATGGATTTTGTCCTTAACCTTGGCCCCGCCAATAATGGCACAAAATGGGGCCTCCGGGGATTTAATCAGGTTTTCCAGAACAGACAGCTCCTTCTCGATTAATAGGCCACACGCCGCGTTGTCAAAGTAGCGGGTCACCCCTTCGTTGGAAGCATGCGCCCTATGAGCCGTCCCAAATGCATCGTTGACATACACATCTGCCAGAGACGCCAACTCCTTTGAGAACTGAACGTCATTTTTCTCCTCCTCCGGATAGAAGCGGACATTCTCCATTAACAGACAGTCCCCATCCTTGAGACAATCGATTGCTGCCTGAGCAACCGGCCCTAAAAGTGCAGGAGAGAAAAAGACCTGCTGCTGCAGAATATTGCCCAACATTTCGGCTACCGGCCTCAGTGAAAACGCTTCAGCGGGTTTGCCCCTGGGCCGACCTAAATGAGAGAGAATGATCAACCGCGCGCCACCGTTCAGCAGATACTGAATGGTCGGCAAAGCAGCCAGGATACGAGTATCATCCGAAACCTGATGGTTTCCATCCAAAGGAACATTAAAATCCACCCGTAACAGGACTCTCTTCCCTTTCACATCAAGATCTGCAATGGTCAGCTTGTTCATATGATAACTTTAGCTCCGCAAGGGGATGACTGGTGTGGCTCTGTCATAAACGATGATTGTAGCATTAATTCTTTCTTTTTGTAGGAGACGCGTCAAGATTTTTATGAATTCCCATTGCACCCGACCATCCCGCACTCTGATCAAAGTCGTTTTCTGGAAATCTCGTCAAAGTAGTAAATAGCGTTGACGTCCAGATCAAGCAGATAACGCCGCAATAAATCTAAAGCCGCGGCACTGACCAGTTCCTGAAAAATGGTTCTTTCCCGCCGGACCAACAATAATCTGGTCTGAATATTGTCAAGATCTCCCCAACCAATGTAAACAGTTCCAACCGGTTTTTCCTCGCTGCCCCCGGTTGGCCCCGCAATACCCGTGACAGCAAGAGCAACATCGGCCCCGGTTTTTTCCAGAACTCCCTTGGTCATCGCTATAACGACCTCCTGACTCACAGCGCCGAAATTTTCGATTTCGATTTCCGAAACGCCCAACAGTTTTTCTTTGGACTGATTCGAATAGGAAACAATTCCAGCTTCGAAAACATCAGATGCACCCGGAAGTGCGGTGATTTGAGATGCGATGAGCCCACCGGTGCAGGATTCAGCAAAAACTGCCCGCTTCATTTTTTTCCGCAGCAGATCGAGAACAGTTTCAGGCAGTGAATGTCCCTCACTAAACACATAACCGGACAGTAGTTTATGTACTTGTGACAGCGTATCTTCCAGTACTGCCTCAGACGCCGGGTCATTAATCGACAATTTAAGTTCCACGCAATATTGATCTGCCCTGAAACCCAGTTGAACCCGATCCCAAATCTCCGGGGAAATATTTTTGTTCAACAGCTGTTGTACCTGTGACTCACCGATACCAATAATATTCAAACGGGAGGTTTTAAGACTGGATTCCAGCTTATAATGTCGACGGATATCCGGCAGAATACTCTGCCGAAGCATTGCCCGCATTTCACTTGGAACACCGGGGGTGAAATAGCAGAGCGCCTGTTTGATTTTCAGCTTGAACCCAAGCGCCAACCCGACCGGATTGTCCAAGAGGTCTGCTGATTCGGGTATCAGGGCCTGTTTTTTTATTTGGGAATTAAAGGATGAATTGTTCGCCAGAAACTTTCGACCAAATCGTTTCTCAATATGTTTTAACGCAAGGGAATTCTCAACCAGTTTACTTCCGGAGACAAATGCAGCGGCTTCCGCTGTCAGGTCATCTACCGTAGACCCCAACCCACCATTGATAATCACAATATCGTTATTTTCTGCTAAAAGCGATAGCGCATCTGTAATTGATGAAAACTGATCTCCGACAATCAGTTTTCGATCAACGGGCAATCCTTCACCGGCTAACTCCCTGGCCATAAAAACCGAGTTTGTATCTGTAATATCGCCCGATACCAATTCGTTACCTGTCAACAACAGGCTGAGTCTTAAAGTTTCGCCATTCTCCTGCATTTTTTTCATTCCCGTAGATTTTCAAGCTCAGCTCACACCAGATTCAGTGACGTTTTCATCAAAACCATCACTGAGAGTAATCACCGCACAAAAGTCATCTTTTTTCACATTTTCCCCGTTTTTGACCGGGAACGTATGGAATCTTGAAATTGAAAAACGGCTTTCCAGGAGACTGATTGTTTAGATCGTAAAGCATACTGAAAATAGCCGGACATGGTCAAACGTTAACAGTCCCAAAAGCTGTCCATGCTTGAGGCGCGATCTTTTGAAAAACATCTTTAAGCAGGTCCGATCTGACAAAACCCAGGTTCTTTAATTTCTACTGCCTTTTAACCTTTCGCCAGGATCGAAATATTTCTGATGCCTCAACAGATTGATTCAACAGTTATTTTACTTTTAAATAGAAAAAAGATAGACATTCCCACAATGCCTTAATAACATAAGGGGTTGAAGCTAAGTTATTAACTGTTTGTTATCTTGGAGATCAATTGTTCTAAACATCAATCCCAGATTTCCATAGCCAATACGAAAAAATGAAAGAAGACATTAGTAAAACCAGAAATATTGGTATTTCCGCTCATATTGACAGTGGAAAAACAACCCTCTCCGAACGAATTCTCTATTATGGGGGAAAGATCCACAAAATCGAGGAAGTTCGCGGGGGAGGAGCCGGCGCGACCATGGACTTCATGGAGCTGGAAAAGGAGAAAGGGATTACCATTACATCAGCAGCTACAACGGTGTATTGGAATGAAAAAAAGATCAATATCATCGACACCCCGGGACATGTTGATTTTACGGTGGAGGTTGAACGTTCCTTAAGAGTTCTGGATGGAGCGGTTTTAATTCTCTGTGCGGTTGCCGGTGTACAGTCTCAGTCCATCACAGTGGACCGACAGATGAAGCGCTATAAAGTCCCTCGGGTTGTGTTCATCAATAAAATGGACCGAACAGGTGCCGATCCCTTTAAAGCAGTCCATGATCTGAGGGAAAAACTGGGCCACAACTCGGTAGCTATGCAGATCCCCATTGGGGCTGAAGATATGTTTAAGGGCGTTGTCGATCTGATCCGAATGAAAGCCTTGTACAATGAAGGCCCCAAAGGAGAGGAGATCGTTGAAAAGGAGATCCCGACTGATCTGCTCGAGCTGGCCACGGAAAAAAGAAATGAAATGTTGGAAGCCGTCTCCATGTTCGATAATCAGATGATGGAAGACCTGCTGGAGGAAAAAGAGATTTCAGAAGAGACCATTCACAAAGCCGTCTGGGAAGGGGTTAACAGCCAGGAACTGACACCGGTCTATTTCGGATCCGCATTTAAAAACAAGTCGGTTCAGCCTCTTCTGGACGCGGTCTGTCGGTATCTACCATCACCCATTGACGCTGCACCCATGAGTGCGGTTGAAACGGGAGGGGAACAGAATACAATTGAGCTGAAACCGGACGTTAATAAGCCTCTTGTTTGTATGGCTTTTAAAATAACCGAGGAACAGTTCGGGCAGTTGACGTATGTTCGAATCTACCAGGGAACCATGAAGAAGGGAGTCAACCTTTACAACATTCGAACCGGGAAAAAAATCCGGGTCGGAAGACTGGTACGGATGCATTCCAACGATCGTGTCAATATCGAGTCCGCAGGTGCCGGTGACATTATTGCCATGGTAGGTGTTGATTGCGCATCAGGGGATACATTTTGCGGCGAGGATATCAAGGTCACCCTGGAATCTATGTATGTTGCCAATCCAGTTATCTCTCTGGCGATTTCATGTAGCGACACTTCAGCCACAGACCGTATGTCCAAGGCACTTTCCCGCTTCATGAAAGAAGACCCGACATTTAAAGTCAGAACAGATAGTGAATCGGGGGAAACCATTATCAGTGGCATGGGGGAACTGCATCTGGAAATCTACATTGAAAGAATGATGCGCGAATATAAAGTCCCCATTGAAGTAGGCCCGCCACAAGTTAATTACAGGGAAACGATCTCTCGAACGGCGCCATTTAACTACACTCACAAAAAACAGACCGGGGGTTCAGGTCAGTACGCCAACGTCGTCGGAGATATCGAACCTCTGGATTTTGATAATCCAGATGCGGAAGATTTTGAGTTCATTAATAAAGTCAAAGGTGGAAATATCCCTTCAGAGTATATCAACGCCTGCGCCGCAGGCTTCAAGGATGTCATGCAGAAGGGCCCACAAGCTGGCTTTCCGATGGTTGGCGTCCGCGTGACCCTGAAGGACGGGAAGTACCACGAGGTTGATTCCAGTGATATGGCATTTCGAATTTGTTCCAGGCAGGCGATGAAGGATGCGGTACAGAAAGCCAGTGCCCATTTGCTGGAGCCCATCATGAAAGTGGAAGTGGAAACACCTTCTGAATTTCAGGGTGCTGTGATCAGCGACCTCAGTTCTCGCAGGGGAGTGATCGGTGGAACCATCGTCCGGGACAATATCACTGTCATCACAGTTACCGTGCCGCTATCAGAAATGTTTGGTTATTCCACAATAATCCGCTCGGCCACTCAAGGCAAAGCGACTTTTTCAATGGAATTTGACAGTTACGGAATTTGTCCCAGAAACATTCAGGAAGAGGTTGTTGCCAGTCGTAAAGAGAGAGAGAATCTCTAAAGAGACTAGCCAAGGTACTGCAGTAATCCATGCCACAAGTCTTCGTCTACAGGGTCCAGAAACATGCAGCCGACCCTGTAGCTGTCTTCGATATCTTCTTCTTCCCTTGTATCAACAACACTGCGAACCTCTATCTCCAATTCCATCAGAATCACATCCTCGACTGACGGATCTGCAATCCCGCAGGAGATGGTCTGCCCCACTGTAAACCTTTGCTTGGAAGAAAAACTCAGCCCACCCTGTGAATAGTCGTTCAAAGGAAATATGTGTCTGGCATCCCCATCAATGATGGTAATATTGCCATAAGCCTTCACTCTTTGAAATTCACGAATTGACTGGTAATAAGCCTCATTCTTTTGCACCAGCCCATTGCTGACCGCAGGTTCCCCACTCTTCACAATTCTGTCATCAAAAAAAGTGATTATGACTTCAGTGTTTTCAGGTAGTTGCTCTTCAGGTGAGGGTGATAAAGTGATCTTCCCATCTTCGTACGTGCCATATAGACTAAGCATAGTTTTTTAAATCAGTGAAGAAATTTAGATAACCAAACAGACTGACCCATGAAAAATATTGTATCTTGTTGCACTATAAATCGATTTTTTCTTTTTTGGAAGCGGAAAATACCAACTTTTTCAGCTTGCGCTATTTTGTGAGATTCCTTTTCCGCGCAACCAGGCTGGCCGATTCCCTTTTCTGGCCATTTAACGCAACCACGTCTTCCTCTTTGTATAGCACTATCTGAAGTCCAATAAACGCCAGCAGCAGTTCATTGGACTTCAGATAGTGGTCTTTACGGATGTCTTGTTGATTCTGACTTTGAAGATGACTATCCAGAAAGGTCTTGAAAATCAGAATCCCATCTTTTTTCAAGGCTTTTTTAATGTGGGGAAACAGATTTCGATCAAGGAAATTAATATTGATGATCAGATCATAACCTTCCGGTTTTGGAATATAGCTGTCCAGGTCAACCTGGAAACAGTTTATCGCCGGATTTTGCCCCTGAATCAAATCGATGGCGACACCAGAAACATCGACTGCATCGATCTGAAACCCATTTTCCGCCAGAAAAAGAGCGTTTCTCCCGTTTCCGGCAGCAATATCCAGTGCCTGACCTGGATTTGCCAAATGGTAGTAGCTCTTAATCACATCATTGACTGTCGACGGATACCTGGTATTTCGATAGCGGTCGTTCCACCGGATTTCATCAGTTTTCATCAAATGATTGTTGTGGGCTCTGGTGGGTTTCTATTCTTCAACAGGTACAGGTGGTGGTGCTGTATTTTTTAACGTTCTTCTGGCAACACTTTTGATGATGGTGGTGGTGATTGTCATCCCACGCTCTTTCATCTGTTGCAGAATGTGATTAACCATTTTCTCATGGTTACCGTTGCGGCAATAATGTCTCGCCCAGTTATTGCACAGCTCAAAAGACTCCAGGCAAACCTGAGGCGTTCCTTCAGACTGTTGTGACTGTTGTGATTGTGACCGGGGTTGGGATTTCTGCCGTTCAGGGCAAGCACCAAAAGCGGATCCAACCAAAAAAACAGTCAAAAAGGCAATAGAAAAAAAGTACTTCATCTCCAGTTCTCCGTTGAATTTTGTCCAGGAGTAAGTTTAGAATTCAGAATATAGAGACAAAATGCAAAGAATCTGCCATTACGATTGAAGATCGAAAATTGCCCCCTAAATCTCAATGACCCATAGATATTCAGATCCCGAATTCGAACAGTCTATCGCTACACTTGCGAAGAATGCCATCAAAGACGAAGTCTTCCCCGGAATCGAAATCCTCTGCGCCCGGGGCGACGGCATTCTTTTCCATCGAGCTTATGGACGGATGGACAGGCACCTGGACAGCCAGGCCTTGCAAACTGATTCACTGTTCGATCTGGCATCGCTGACGAAACCACTCGCAACTGCTGCTGCTATTTTGCACCTGTCAGATAATGGGTTGGTAGAGTTAGAAACCCCGGCTTCCCTTTTTATCAGAGAATTCGAAGCGACCGAAAAAGCGAATATTTCCATTTCCCAACTTCTCACCCACACAGCAGGTTTTCCTGACTGGACAGCACTTTACGAACCCGATTTTGACAGAGACAGCGCCTGGGAAAAAATTATTCATGTTCCTTTGGTTTATAACCCAGGATCAGGATTCATATACAGCTGCCTGGGATACATCGTACTGGGTGAAATCGTACGACGTATCTCTCAAATGACCCTGGCTGACTATTGCCAAACCAGGATTTATAAACCACTGGGGCTGGATAACCTTCTTTTCAATCCTGACCCCGAGCGCATAAATATCGTTCCAACCGCTGATTGTCCTCTGAGAAAAAAACGGTTAAGGGGTCAGGTACACGATGAAAATGCCTTCACTTTCGATGGGGAGGGAGGCAACGCCGGACTGTTCGGAACCGCCAGCGCAATTTATACGTATTGCCGAATGTTGCTCTCTTCTGGCAAACTGAATGATAAACAAATTTTTTCAGTCGCAGCCGTTGAGGGTTTTCTCAATAATCAAAACCCTTCCTGGTTGGCCCCACGGACTTTTGGCTGGGATGTGAATGATGGAAGCGAGACGTATATGAGTTGCGGGAATCTCATGCCCACAGGCAGCATTGGTCACCTGGGGTTTACCGGAACATCCATCTGGATGGATCCTGTCTCCCAATTCGTTATTATCCTGCTGTCAAACAGGGTCAACCTTACCAGGGACAAGAACATACCCTTAATACGTATATTTCGCCCCAAAATGCATACTCTGTTGCTGTCAACCTATTTGTAGATATCAACTTTTCGGAATTGTTATTTAGAGTAAACTGACCTCATCCAATGACTGAAAAAAACCCGATGGCTTGGCTCAAACAACTGGAAAGTACACTAAGGGCTAATAGCGAGCGTACAGGTTGGCTTTATCTGGAACCGATTGACGACGAACTCCTGGAAACAGTTCAAAATGTACTGGCCTCTCCACAGATGGAAAGGGAAGCTCCGCCGGACGTAACGCCCCAAAAAACCTTACTGAACACAGCCTCCCGCATAGGCGATATTTCGATTCCAACCAAAGACGGTAATATCTCCGCACCCACCCAGGAAACACCTCTGGCAACGACATCCGAACCACTGAATCTGGATCCGATGCTGGCAAAAACCCTCGATTCATTGAGATTAAGGTTACGAAACTGTAATCTCTGCAATCTCTGCAATGAACGACAAACAGTCGTATTCGGGCAGGGCAACATTCAGGCGGAGCTGGTTTTTATCGGAGAGGGGCCGGGTGCGGATGAGGATAAATCAGGAATTGCGTTTGTGGGAAAAGCAGGGAAACTATTAACCCAGATGATTCATTCCATCGGGATCAACAGGGAATCGGTGTTTATCTGTAATGTGGTCAAGTGTCGTCCCCCTGGAAATCGCAATCCAAACAGTCAGGAAATTGCGATCTGCTCGCCTTTCCTGCTGAAACAGTTGGAGATTTTAAAACCCAGGTTGATTGTGACGCTAGGCAATATCGCGACTAAAACACTGCTGCCACATGCGTCCGGGATTATGAAAATGAGAGGGAAACCAACCGTCTTTCAAGATATCCCGTTGATTCCCACTTTTCACCCTTCCTATCTATTAAGAAACCCATCAGCTCTAAGCCTTGTCTGGGACGATATGCGGCAAATTCGACAGGTTCTCTTTTCCCCACGGCAGGCACCCGTTGCAGATTGAATGAATCATGTCTCTCCGGAAAATTGACTGAGAATCCGATCCATCTCTTCTTCAACATACTCTTCAATCTTCGTGATCTTCCCCCCTTTTTCCAAAAAGTCCTTCATGGCTTCAGAGACATCGTCACGACTCGGTTCAAATGATTTCGATTTTTTTTGACTTCTTGAAGATCCCTTTCTCATTTTACTCTCCGTTAAGCAATCCTGCTTATCTGCAGCTTCATCCATGAAGTGTATGAAAGGTCTGGGGCTTACCTGTTTTGGGTGCCCCACTTTCCTTAAACAATCTCCAGAAATTCAGGTGGTTATCATTATTATGGCTTTTGGTCCCTCTCATTGTTAATCGAGAGAAACAATTCAATTAGCGATGATATTGATCCTTTTCTGCTATCTTCATACCAAACTGAATTTTTCTTAAACGACCGTTTCTTTGAAAAAACCGGATTTTATCTTATGGCACTAAAAAAACAGGAAATTTTTTAAATTGAACCAGGCTCAATTTTTTTTTTTGAGCACAGACAGTATCCCTTGATCATCACATATTCCTAAATAATTTCGGCGTCTAACGTTTTATTATCTGTTTTTATAGCGTTAATCAGTCAACAACAGCCCCGCATTCAACCTGTTCATACCGACCCGTCGACCAAATTGGCGTTCCGCCAGACAAATTTTTATTGCCTAGCCTGGCACACAATCCCAGCTGACACATTCTGTTTTTCCCGGTATAATGGGATTTACCACTCAAACAGAGTCTATCGGTGGTTTGTTCGTTTCGTACAATATATCAAAACCATACATGAAGCTGAGCTAAAAATGAAAAAAGGTGAACGAATTGAAGGTTTCCAGATCAAATCGATTGATGTGCTACCGAAACTGAAAAACACAATGATCCAGCTGGAGCACGAAAAAACCGGTGCAAAAATGATCCACCTGAGCAATGAAGATGATAACAACGGCTTTGCTGTTGCCTTCAGGACGACACCGGTTGATTCCACAGGAGTCGCCCACATACTCGAACACACGGCACTTTGCGGATCAAGACGTTATCCAGTGCGGGATCCTTTTTTTTCCATGATAAAGCGCAGCATGAAGACATTCATGAATGCGTTTACAGCGAGCGATTGGACCATGTATCCCTTTGCGACACAGAATGAGACCGATTACTTCAATCTATTGAATGTCTATCTGGATGCCGCTTTGTTTCCTCTTTTGTCGGAGGAGAGTTTCAAGCAGGAGGGGCACCGACTCGAATTTGAAGAACAGGAAGATCCGAATTCACCCTTGACCATACAGGGAATCGTATACAGCGAGATGAAAGGGGCCATGTCATCGCAAAGCCAAATCATGCACCGCAGCATGGGAAATGCGCTGTTTCCAACTGTCACTTACCGGCATAATTCAGGTGGGGACCCTGAATGTATCGCTGATCTCACTCATAAACAACTGCTTGATTTTCATCGTTTTTACTACCATCCCAGCAACGCTTATTTTTATACCTATGGGGATATAGACCTGGAAAAACGGCTGCAGGTTATAAATGTATCCCTGACAGAATTCGATAAAATTGACATTGATACCATCGTCCCCGATGAAAAAAGATTTACGTCACCTCAATCCTTTCGTTACCAATATCCCCTCAACCAGGCGGAAAACGATGGCGAGAAATGTCAGATTGCGTTGGGCTGGTTGACCTGCAGTATTCAGGATCCTGTTGAAATACTCTCTTTACAGGTCATCAATCTGATTCTTCTCGGGCATTCGGGAGCACCACTCAGAAAAAAGTTACTGGAGTCAAAGCTGGGTAAGTCACTTGCTGATACAACAGGGTTTGAAGACGAAATCAAAGAGGCCTATTTCAGTGTCGGACTACAGGCTGTTGCCGAAAAAAATATCCCTCAGGTGGAAAAACTGATTTTTGAAACCCTGCAGGAGATCGTCGACGCAGGTATTGAGCCGGAACAGGTCAATTCCGCCATACACCAAATGGAACTCGACACCCGAGAGATAAGCGGTGGCCATTATCCATACAGTTTAAATCTTCTTTTTCGGTTTTTCGGGACCTGGATGCACGGAGGAGATCCACTCAATAGCATCGATTTCGATAATATTCTGAGACAACTCAAAACCCGCATTGAAGAAGAGAATTATCTTGAATCACAAATAAAAAAATATCTGATCGACAATCCCCACCGTGTCAAAGTCATCCTGGTGCCGGACACGGAACTGGAAGGCAAAAAACTGAGTGCCGTCAGAGCCAGTCTGGAAAAGATCAAGTCATTTCTTTCTGACTCTGAAAAAGAGAAACTGCTGCTAGATTCAAAAGCCCTGCGCACAGCCCAGGAAACAAAAGAAGACCTCTCCTGTTTGCCAAGCCTCAAACTAGCGGATATTCCCAGAGGAATCAAACATGTAGACCCGCATGGAAAAACAATGGCTGATCTGGATATCAAGTTTTATGACCGCCCAACCAACGGTATTCTCTATTTTAACTGGCATTTCAAGATGAACACCATTTCTGAAACAGATAGAGAATGGCTCCCACTTCTGGGGTATCTGCTGACTAATAATGGGGCGGATGGCATGTCTTATGAAACTTTGGCCAGACAGATTAATCTGTATACCGGCGGATTTTCGGCAGCCCCCAACAATGAGGTGAGCCTGAAATCTGCTAACGGTTTTCAGGAGTATTTCAGCGTTTCCAGCAAAGCACTGCACCAGAATGTAGAAAAGATGTTCGATCTGGGAATGAAAATCCTGAACCATTGGGACTTTTCCAATCTGGCAAGGGTTCAGACCCTGATTGGACAACGCACAAACAGCATGCTGACGTCCCTCGTACAATCAGGACATGGCTATGCATCCAGCATGGCGGGCAGAAACCTCAGTCGCACCAGCCAGATTGATGAAAGATACAGCGGAATTCATCAAATCCAATTTATGAAAACGCTCTCGCAAATGCAGACCCATGACCTGACCCCTGTACTTGAGAAGCTAAACAACATCCTGAAACAACTGCTGAATTCTAATAATCTGTCCATGCTGGTGGTAGGAGAGAGTGAGTATTTTAATGGTATCACACCTTTCATTGAAAATTTTGCTCATAGCCTGAATAGTAACCAGTTGGCAGCTGAGGGAACAATCAAGGCCGATTCCGGGACGACGTCCCCGTTTCAAACCGGGTATCAAAATGAAGCCTGGCTCACGACCACGCCGGTCTCTTACGTGGCCAAATGCTTTAAGACACCCGATTTTACACATAAGGACAGCCCTGCGCTACTGGTCCTGTCAAATCTACTGCGATCCTGTTATCTGCATGGCGAACTCAGAGAAAAAGGTGGCGCCTATGGCGGCATGGCTGGCTATAACCCAGATGAGGGTATTTTTTCAATGTTGTCCTACCGGGATCCTCACCTGGCAAGAACGATTTCCGTATACAATAGCGCAGTGGAATGGTTGGAATCAGGCAGCTTCACTGACCAGGATGTGGATGAGACCATTCTGCAGACCTGCAGTGGGATGGATACACCCATGTCTCCTGCCGGAAAGGCAATCGTGGAATATGTCAATGAAAGAAAGGGCAAAAGCAAGACTCTGAGAAAAAAATTCCGCGAAGGCGTGTTGAACTGTACCAAAAATGATCTGGTTCGCGTCGGTTCTGAGTATATTAACACCCGACCCTCCCTGGCAGCGGTCACCAGCGAAGAGATTATTAAGCGGGACGCAGCCCTGCTGGAGGCTAACAAACTGGATATACATGCTGTATAAATAATGGTGCCAGAAATTTACAAATCGGCAGAGAGAGGATTAAGCAGCATGTAAACCAAAACCCTAACCGGCATAATATCGGCAGATGATTTCGAGCACAGTGGCTCTGTCTGCCGGTCTCCCTTCCAGCATTATCACAAACGGCAACCACTGCTTATCTTTTTTCTGAAGAAATCCAGCAAGTGTGGCCAGGCCTCTCATCGTCCCGGTTTTAGCTCTGATATGCCAACGCTTGCCGATTTTTGCAAGATCAGAATACTTCGATTTCGTCAGATTCGGTAGCAAATTACGATGATCTCCAAAAGAGTTCACCACATCCAGCATTGCTTTTAAACCCACCCTATTTTTGCGAGAGAGGCCTGAACCCTCCACAATCTCGAAATCCATGCTTTTTAGCCCAAGCTGTTTCTTCAAAAACCGTTTCAACAAAATAACCCCTTGACTCAATTTCGCCTGCTCTCCATATTTGTCGATCGCCATCACCAGCAAAAGTTGGTTGGCAATAAAATTACTGGATTCATACAGCATCGTGGTGATCACATCTTCCATATCGCTACTGGAGTTGTGAATATAAAATGCGTCTAATGAGAAAGGAACTGTTCCCAGTTTTACAGGTGGTTTATTCTTCAATCCAAACTGACGAAATATTTCCTGTACGAGCTCCCCCGTGTAACGTGTCCCTTTTTCAGGGTTTGTAGCCACAGTGAAACGCTGAAATCCATTTGGCAGACCTCGTGCTCGCTTACGAACCATCTCGGTCACAGGCGTCTGATTTTTCCAGGGCAGTATGCCATGCTTAGATTTTATGTTAACAGCGATTGTATTATAGTTGGTTGGCAGTGCGCCCAGAGGTGCATCAAAATAATTGAGCGTTTTTCCCCTGCCATCGAAATCAATATCCTTTTCAATCGCTGTATCATCCAGCACCAGCGATCGAAGTGGTTTATCAAAGATCCCTATTTTTGCCAGTTCGGTCGCGATCATTCGCCATTCGGCAGTTGACATTGAGGGATCAGCATATCCCTTAATATAAAGATTTCGGTCCTGATCCAGAAAAAATTCCGTTTGAAATCGCGCCTCCTCACCGAGATAGTGTATAGCTGCCAGGGCTGTCACGAGTTTTAAAATCGATGCAGGCACATAGAGACCCTTCTGAAAAACAAAATTTTCTGAAGCCCCTTTGCCAAGAGCAATCCCTCCCTTATCGACCACGCGTCCCAATATTTCAGATAATTTGTCACTCCCCTCAAACGATTGCACTTCAATATTCACAATTGCTGGTTTACTGTGGTGAACCCCGTCAGACGCCCGATAACTGAAACTATCCTGACCGATGAACCTTCTTTGAGGATGATAAACTGTCCGACCCCTTTCCATTTTTAATGAACCGAATTCTGGTTTTGTTATCCACTCGTATAACAGCTTATCATTATCTTGATCTATCCCATCGAAATCTATAACCAGGGGGAGGTTTTGGTAAGTGAGAAGTGAGACCGAATTGGCGATGGGTGGTTTGTTCAGCGGGGTGACAATTATCCTAATAGTGCCCGGTTTGCTATGGCTCTCAGCGTCACTGGCAATAAAAACAAGACGGTCCTCACCAAAATAACCTGACTCAGGTGTATAAATGAAATTTGGATTTTTTCCGGATAATTTTCCGTGTAATGGCTGTTTCAGGATGGCATAGGTTAGCGCCTCATTATCACTATCAGTCGCCTTGAGTGTCAGCGATCCCAAATTATCTTCCAAGAGTTTAATTTGTGTATCACTTATTTGCGGGGGATCATTCAGGCCTTGAATCGTGACATGAATAACGGCAGATTGTCTGGTTTCCCCTTTTGTCACTTCTGAATACTCAATCCGATCCTGCCCAAAATAGTTGGCCTTTGGATGATACACAATCCGCGGAAGTTTTCCTTCCAACCAGCCACTCTCCGGTAAAATATCGACTTCATAGGTTACATTTTCGGTAGTTGAACCCCCTGCAGACAGATCAATTTCAATGAAACTATCCTCGTTTAATGAAATATGACGATCCTGTAACGTATGGGAAAGTGCTCCGGCAAAGTAAAGTACAAGTCCAGAGGTTAAATTGAACAGAAGAATACCCCAAAAATAGCGATTCCTTTGCATACGTATAAATTCTGTCGGTTTTTCTTGAAATTGATTGTTGATTGGGCACTCAGATCAAAACTTAATATTCGTCTCTTCCAGGTAATATATTAAGGATACGGAAACTGTAAAGATAGTCGATCAACTAATTAAACAGATCACTTCGGTTTTTTGGAAACACGAATAATAGAATCAGCCAGATCAAAGAGGAGGGAATGAGGAGAAAAGATCAGGTAGGTAAAACGCAAAAAAGCCCAGGAGGCTCTCGCCGACTGGGCTTTTTCCGCAATATTT
>JABGPJ010000024.1 GCA_018645005.1 Deltaproteobacteria bacterium
AGATTACGGTTTTTCAGTGTCGATCCCGTTATTCATATTACGATCATGATGCATTTCAGCTGCACTTGCGGCAGCAGCTCGGAATACTCAGAAGAATTATCAGGGAGGGGATAAACCGGGGCGATTTTGACGAAACACTCAATGTACCGGTTGTTCTGAATATGATCGCCGGCATAGGAGATATCGGAAATCTGAAACTAAGACTTGGACAAAGCACCGGTTTGTTGGAAGATGATTTCGATCACATGATGGACCTGGTTGAACCGGTTGTGCTATCGCCAACCAACCATTCCCGTAAAGCGACCAGTAAGGCCAGCCGGATCTTGCAGGCTGCAGAGAAGGTATTTGGAGAAAAGGGATATGACCGGTCCACCATTCAGGACGTCGTTAATGAAGCCAAGGTGGCCGAAGGATCCGCATACTGGTATTTCAAAAGCAAGGATGAGCTGCTCTATTCATCTTTTATTGAGGGATTTCGTCGATCTGCCGATGATTTCAGCGAGTTTGCTTCCGAAAACCCTGACGGTCCTAAATCAGCTGATTCGGTTTTGCAGAGACTGGAACGATTTCTCAAAAATCTTTTTATGATCGCGGTGAAGCATCCAGCCTTCAGTAAAAACTTTGTCTTGAATGGCATCTATAATCGTGGGTTTTATGATTCTCGGGCCTACGCATCGTTTAAGGAATTTGTCGATCAGATACACCATTTAGTGGAATTGGGAATAAGGGAAGGAGTCTTCAGGAAAGAGGTAAATCTCCGTTTGTTCGAGAACATGACTATCGGCACCTTCTACCAATCGGTCAGTCGCTGGCATATTGTCGACCATGTATCCTGGCATTCCATCCTTTATGACATTGAGGACATTGTTGCGTATCTTCTCAGAGCTATCAAAACAACTTAGAGACACCGTGGTTAATCCAATACTTTGAATCTATCAAGTTGCCATAAAAAAAATTTGGGTCCCCAGTTTTTTGAATATTGACAGCTCTTCCTGTCGCTAAGCAGATGCCGGGAAGAGCCTGGAGTACACGAGCTGTCCTATAATGAGCTTTATAGCTAAAGGTAATGACCCGCACCTCTATTGCTTTTTCCTGTATTACTCTCACTGAGCAGCAGGAAAGTAAGGCAGAAAGGATGGCAGAAATCCGGTTGACTGCTCTTTTCTTTCACCTGGAAGAGGTACGACAGCGACAGGTACCTTTGATCTTTGCATGACTCTTTTGGAGAGGGTTGTCGTAAAGGTGAACCGAGGTTTCTCGTGTGCTCCCATGACAATGAGGTCGCAGTTCGAGTTGATTGATTGTTTTAAAACCTGTTCTTCGGTATTGCCGAACACGACTTTATTTTCAATTGTTAATTCGAGTTGCTCAGGATACAGCCCACCCTCTGTGCCGATCTGCTGACAAATAAAGGCCTGGCGATTTCTACGCGCCATCTCTTCGAGTGACTTTTGGGTTTCCTGGTGAACTACTTTCTGCTTGTCCTCTTCGGTCAGGTAATACCCTGCGAAATTCATGGATGGTTGTTGCGAAAAATGATCTACCACGTGTAAACAGACGATTTCGGCGTTAAACTGCTTTGCGAGAAAGAGTACATATTGGTACACCTTTGGCGCGGATTTTGTTAAGTCTGTTGCGTAAAGAATCCTTTTGATCTGGTTTTTGTTGGTCAACATGTCTTGAGACATTTGCTTGCTATTGTTCTGGCTCATGAGATTTCTCCTTGCTTTAAATGGGTTGGTAAATGCGTTCAGTTATTTCTATGTTAGCAAAGGGCGTGCCATAATAAAAAAGCAAGTATATACAGTGTGTTGCAGGTTAGGCAGTTGGCAGAGGGGAGTAGGGTTATGCAGTTAAAATGCGCTATTGCATAACACTACAGTTTTCTGGAGAGGGTTGATTGATGGACCCCTAAAATTTTTGCAGCTTCGACCTGACTCCCACTCTCCTCTATTGTTTTTTCGATAACATCTTTTTCGAACTGGGCAACCCGCTGGTTGAGCGTACCCTCATAGTGCGGCAACTGGTTTGGAGTGTCTTCTGTTTTCGGGGTGGTCCACTTGTCGACGTGTTCCCCGGTGATTTCACCTCCTCCGGTTACAATGAGTAACCGCTGAATAAGGTGGGATAGTTCCCGCACATTGCCTTTGAAAGGGAGTTGTTCAATTTTGTCCAGGGCCTTGGAAGAAAGAGAAGCCTTAATCCCAAATCGGGTTGAGTACTGTTCGAGAAAAAAAAGGGCCAGGGATGGTATTTCTTCTGTACGCTTTCGCAGGGGCGGGAGTTCTATCGGGATACCGTTGAGGCGGAAATAGAGATCGTCTCGAAATAGTTTATTGGCTATCATGGATGCCAGATTTCTGTTTGTAGCGGCAATAACAATACAGTCGACATGAATCGGATGTGTCTCACCCACAGGGTAAATCTGGCTTGTCTCGAGAAACTGGAGGAGTTTGACCTGGAGAATGTATGGAAGTTCACTGATTTCATCAAGGAATAACGTCCCTCCATCTGCAGCTCGTATGCGGCCTTTTTTCCCGCCGGCTGTGGCACCGGTAAAGGCTCCCCCTGTATGTCCAAAAAGCTCTGATTCGACAAGCTGGTCCGGGATAGCCCCGCAGTTTATGGCAATAAATGGTCCTTCTCTTCTCAGGGACCTATCATGAATAAAGCGGGCAAACATTGTTTTCCCAACCCCTGATTCTCCGGTAAGAAGTACAGGCACAGGGAATTTTGCAACCTGCAGGGCGAGGTTGAGCTGCTCTTTCATAATACGACTTTTTACAACGATCCCATTTAATGTGTACTGCTGAGTTTCCGCGACGTTGTGTTCGGCTTTAGCGTCAGCGTTAATGACCAGTTCAACGGACTTGTTGGAGTCGTTTTCAAGAAGAACTGACTGCAGCGACATGTCCCTGTCATTAAAGAGTACATAGATGAGCTTACCTGCATCATCAAAAATCGGTGTCCCTGTTGCGAGGATTGAGCTGCCGCTTCGTGTGGTCTGTATGACAGAGAGGGTTTTTTTCTTTTGTATGATACGCTGGAAGAGGTTGGGTGACCATGCTCCCTGCCTGGAAAGTTCCAATACATTGGCCCCAAGCACTTTAGAGGCTGGGATTTGAAAAAGTTTACTGAACCTCTTGTTTATCGCAATAACAAGGCCTGTGGAATCAGTGAGTAATATTCCATCAGTGCTGTAGTTTAATATGAGCTTTGCGAAATCGGCGATATCGATATCATGTAATATATTCTTTTGTGGCATCTGGAATCAGTGTGGTATGTGGGTTGGTTGAATTGTTTCACGTAGCGTGCTCGGACTTTTTCATTTTGTCAAACAGTTGAACCATTTGCAAAAGGTCCGATAAGTCGAACTTATTGAAATAATGTATAAAACGGTATACTCCGGGGTGTTGCTTAAAACCGGTTCATGTAATGTTTGACCCCTATTTGTTTTATGATAATAATCTTATCGGGAAAACCACATGAGTGTTGGCAGCTTTAAATTCCATGGCAGAATATATCTCCACGAACCGCTTCTCGAATTTCTCATCGTACATATCCTCACATGTCTGGTAACAACGATTAAAGATCTGCCACAGAGGTGATGCTTTTCGGTCCCTGGGTTGATATACACTGAGTACTGCCATGACCGGCCCTGAAATTTCGAGGAGGAAAAATCTGTTAAAAAGGAATATATATGTTCACCATTGTATCCAGAATTCACCTTCAAATGCAAGTTCAGAGCAAAAACCCGTGGGGTGAAAAAAGTAAATCCTTTCTAAACTCTCTGGTTACAAAGTTCCAGAGATAAAATTTTTAATAATCCTGT
>JABGPJ010000031.1 GCA_018645005.1 Deltaproteobacteria bacterium
TCCGCAATTGAAAAGGGTTCATATCAGACACGGGACTTGATGCTTAAGTTAATGATATTGAATAGGACTGAGTATGAACTGAGGGATTCGGCAGGTTAAAGTACTATCTTTTGAAAGTTAGTTTTTTTATATCATTGCTCTAACAAATACTGGTTTTTAATAAAAAACTATGGTAACCTCCAAAGAAGGATGAAACTTAATCAAGAGATCCTTTAAATAATCAATTGAGAATAATCTACAAACCGCTGAGGATATATCCTCGGTTGAAAGCAAGCGATGAAATAACTGAAATACGAAAAAGAGTTGAAAATGGTTATCCCAAAAAATCCTTTAAATATCTTTGAGCATACCAGAAGTCTGGTTCAATCTGCATTTGACTCAATTACGATCGGTATCTGCGTACTGGACCTGGAAGGACAGATTATCGTGGCTAATCGGGGTTTGTATCAAATGCTGGGGTATAATCAACGGGAAGGGCTATTCGAAAAGTGCTCAGACCTGATCCATCCCGAAGATCTGGCACTCACCCTGAATAATCTGGACCAGTTTCTGGTAGAAAAGATCGACAACATAACTTATAGATGTCGAGTCCTTGGCAAAAATGATCAGACCATCGATGCATCAATCAGCATAACTCTTCAACGAGACGTCGAGGAAAGTCCCCAGTTTTTTATTGTTCAGATTCAGGATATTTCCCGGATAAATACACTTGAAGACCAATTGATACAAGCGCAGAAGGCGGAAACGATAGGAATACTGGCAGGCGGGATAACCCACGGTTTCAATAACATCCTTTCATCTATCCTCGGAAATGCCGAATTCGCTTTGCGTCATGAATTAAAAGAAGATGATCCGGGGGCATACAGTGTTCAACAAATTATCAAAGCAGCTCATCGAGCAAGTTTCCTGGTTAAACAAATTTTGACTTTGAGCAGACGACGAAAACCGGAGTTGGCATATATCAACTTGAGTCCCATTGCAAGCGAAGTAACCAAATTCTTTAAAGCCACGTTGCCGGCAAATATTGAAGTTCGGCTGATTTTAAAAGCGAGTAATGATATTGTAAGGGCAGATCCTGTTTTGATGTATCAGGTTCTAATGAATTTATGCACGGACGCGATGGATACTATGCAAGTGGATGGTGGAGAGCTGGAAATAAAACTGGAAAATGCAACCTCTATTCAGGACGAAATGCTTGAAACTGCGGGTACGACATTCCCCATGTATATAAAGCTGAGTGTTTCTGACACCAGTACCGGTATGCCAACTGAAATTAAGGAGCAGATATTTGATCCATCCAGTGTCGTCAAGCCGGGGGAAAAGCAGACTGAACTGGGATTGTCTGTTGTCTGGGATATTGTAAGAGATTTAGAAGGTAACATGTTCGTGACCAGGGAACCGGGAAAAGGAAGTCGTTTTTCGGTTATTCTGCCTGTGTCTACCGTCAGTACAATGAAAGAACGAATTTCGACTGAAACTGTTGCGGGAGGTAAGGAGCGAATCCTGTTTGTGGATGATGATGAACAAATAGTTGAATTTATGGTTCGTGCCTTGAATGTAATGGGGTATCAGGTTACCGAAAAATCGAGCAGCATTGAGGCTTATGAAGTTTTCAGCAATTCCCCCGATCAGTTTGACCTCATCATCAGTGATATGAATATGGATGGATTGACAGGAGAACAACTGGCCAGTAAAATATTTGCAATCAGGCCAGAAATACCCGTTATTATCTGTACCGGATATGATGAATTGTTGACCAAAGAGCGAGCCGTGAAACTTGGCATCCGGGAAATTATCATGAAACCATTTACGATTGATGAGATGGATGCGGTCATTCGACAAGTACTGAACGATCCCTGTGGGTCGGCACAAGGCCTGGAATAAATAGCTGGAAAACCAGCGGGCAGTTGATGATTCATTGAAAAATAACCAAATATCAAAGAAATATGGCAGGCGCAGCGGATCCAAAACCTAAAATCCTGGTGATTGATGATGATGAGATGTTTTGCGACATCATGTACCGGTACCTGAATAAAATGGGTTTTGCAGCTCATTATGAGCAGTCATTAACTTCGGGAATGGAAGCGCTTGGCGGGTTGGATTTTGATATTGTTCTGCTGGATGTAGATTTGCCGGATGGAGATGGCCTGACAGCCTTGCCGGATATCCGTCGTCTGAGCAGTCAACCGGAAGTTATCATTATTACTGGCGCCGGAGACGAAAGTGGTGCCGAAATGGCTTTGAAAAACGGGGCCTGGGACTATATCGAAAAACCACCGTCATTTTCAAAACTTTCTCTGTCATTAAAAAGAGTACTGCAATACCGAAAAGAAAAAAGAGAGCAGAGGCCGGCCCTGGTGCTGGACCGTGAAGGAATAATTGGTGAAGGGCATGAGATCAGATCAGTTCTTAAACAGGTTGCAAAGGCCTCTCATGGTGACTCCAATGTGTTGATAACCGGTGAGACAGGCACAGGGAAAGAGGTTTTTGCTTTAGTCATCCATAAGAATAGTCCACGGTTCAAGAGAAACATGGTGATTGTCGACTGTGCATCCCTGCCTGAAAACCTCGTAGGGAGCGTTCTATTTGGGCACGTCAAAGGGGCATTCACAGGGGCCACCGAAAATCATACCGGTTTGATGAAACAGGCGGATGGCGGAACCCTGTTTCTGGATGAAATTGGAGAGCTTCCTCTCAGTATTCAGAAAACGCTGCTACGCGCCCTGCAGGAAAGGCGCTTTCGACCGGTAGGCGGAAACAAAGAAGTCGAAAGCAATTTCAGGCTGATCTCTGCCACAAATCGAAACCTGGAAGACCTGGTAAAAAAAGGTCAGTTCAGAGAAGATCTACTGTTTCGGTTGCAAACCATCTATATCCAATTGCCGTCCTTAAAGGACAGGCTGGAGGATATTCGCGAACTGGCAACCTACTATATTTCCAAAATCTGCAAACGGCATCAGACAGAAATCAAAGAATTTACGCCTGAATTTCTGGAAGCCTTGCTGGCTTACCACTGGCCGGGAAATATCAGGGAATTGATCAATACCCTTGAAATGGCCCTTAGTCAAATCCACACAGAAAGGACCCTGTTCGCCCAGCACCTTCCACTGCATATCCGACTTCAAAGTACGACGATTTCCCGGAAAAAGGAAAGTGTGTCGCTGAAAGCACCGCAAATTGATATCGACAGTAACCGGTTACCCAGTTTGAAAGAGTTTAAGAGCAAAGTGATTGAAAATGCGGAAATTAATTATATGAAGGAATTGATAATGGTTTCCGGTAACAGTGTCAAAGAAGCCTGCCGTTTATCTGATATCTCACGGGCACGTCTGTATCAGCTGCTCCAAAAGTACGACTTAAGTATCTCCTCGAAATAGTCACCCTTGCTACGTTTTCAGGCAACGTGTTTCTTTAACGCTTCTAAGAAACACTCGATTAATGGGAAACACTTGAGTAATTTTTGAGCCGACCCTTAATCTAATTGTCTAGTTTTTTTAGACAGTGTCTGGTTTTGGTAGACAATCAACCAGAGAATCCCCATCCTTTTACCTCCCTAGAAGTACCCCGAAAGATCAAATTTTTATATAAGATCAGCTATATATATTGATGAGCGGTGGCTGGCATACATATTGAAGTTATATGTATACCGAACAGTCACATCATCGTCGAGAAATCAGAAGAAAAACCATCTACTGGTTTTTGATCAATATGGGAATCGTATGACTGTTTTTTTCAAATCGGTTTCAACCAGAAATTTTAAATCAGATATACAGCGAAA
>JABGPJ010000023.1 GCA_018645005.1 Deltaproteobacteria bacterium
ATATTGAGAAACCAATTCTCAGAAATAAAATGGCCGAAGCCATTCGGAGGGTTTTTGATGAAATGAAGGAGGAATAATCAAATGGCGCGCATCCTGATTATGGATGATGATGAACAGGTACTGGCAATGCTTGAACAAACATTAGAGAGAAAAGGATATGAAGTGGAGACGGCGATTAACGGAAAGGAAGGATTGAAACGCCATCGAGAAAATCCGGCGGATCTGATTATCACTGACCTCGTTATGCCTGAAAAGGAAGGGTTGGAGACCATCAGGGAACTCCTCAAGGATTCTCCGGATGTGAAAATCATCGCCATATCCGGGGGTGGACGGGTTGATCCAACGGGATATCTCGGAACGGCAAAACTCCTTGGAGCACAATGCGTATTCGCCAAGCCGGTTGATCGGAAAGTGCTTTGTGATGCGATTCGGGACCTGCTCAAGTAAGGTTGTGGTCCATAGCTCCGCTAACCCGCAGAAACGCTCGCATCGGTTTCAAGTGGGGAAGAGGCTGTTGAATATCTGAAGACCAACAAGGCTGATTTGATATTATTGGATATGATTATGGACCCGGGCATGGATGGTCTCGACACCTATAAAAAAATCATCGAAATACACCCCGGGCAGAAGGCAGTGATCGCCAGCGGGTTTTCTGAGACAGACCATGTCAAAGAGGTTCAGAGTCTTGGTGCGGGTGCATATATAAGAAAGCCGTTGTTGTTGGAAAAGATAGGCTTAGCGGCCAAGGAAGAATCGGACGGATAACGTTACAAACGAAGCGCCGGATATGCTTAATCGCTTGCTGGATTGCAACAGTATCCATTCGAGAAAACAATATTTTTTGAAAATAGATTTGGGCCAAATAATATGACAAAAGCAAAGAAACCAAAATTTGGTGGGTTGATACCTTTATACAAATTCAGTCTTAATCCCTATCCTGATCAACGTTTTTCCAGTTGCCCTTTTTGTGCGCACAAGACCGGGCAACGAAAATTACCTCTATTTATTCATATTGATCCTGAGTATCCGATAGCTCTTAATTATACTTGCCGTTACTGCAAGCAATGTGATTTACTCATTGCCCACAAACATGAAATTGAGCATCTATTGACAACGACGTTTAAACAGTTAAATCCTGATGCTATCGGAAATGATTACTTGATTATCGGGACGGTTGAAAAAAAAGCGTGGCGTGAAAATATTCAGAATCCAAAAGAACCAACAGAAATGCTTTCCCAAATTCATGATTTCAAGATGGCTCATGCAGAAATTCGGATGACGAGGCCTGGCTGGTATGGTCCTGATCAGGAGCCACCGGTCAGGAAACCGCCACAATCAAGTGAGTGGGTTAAGTAAAGAAAGAACTTTGAAATAGAATCATCTCGCACGTTATGTTGTCAGCCGATGGAACAATGCGGAAAATTGCCGATCCCAATATATTGTGGTAGGAGGATTTTCCGATTAGGATTCAATAAATTGAGGGCACTCACAGATATGTAAGGCATATTCCAAGTTTTTGGTGGCGTGAATTTTTTGTGGTATTCTCAATTATCTGTAATGTGGCACAACACGCTTTTCAACCGGATAACACTACAAACGTAATGATATCCGGACCCGTATAATAACTGGTTCGCTGGCAAAAGAAAAATTCATTCAAATATGAGGTAAAGCCATTATGAATCTTAGTTTAACAATAGATTTTAATCAGTTGAAATCGCTGATAACCCAGTGCGGAATTGAGGAAAAAACGCAAATTGTCCGGATGCTGGAAAAAGACACCCTCCCGCTTCGTTTTAATCAGTTTATGAATAAAATCAGGACAGATGGGCTAACTTTGAAAGAAATTACTGCTGAAGTGGAAACAGTCCGGGGAAAAAAACACAGTGAAAAAACTCAATAATATCAGAGTAGTTATAGACACGAACATCTGGATCGGTTTTTTAATCGGAAAAGCTCTCTCCGGTTTGTCCGAAGCCTTAAATGATAGAATCAGGATATTGTTCAGTGAGGAACTTTTTGACGAGCTTGTGGAAGTTCTGCAACGACCCAAATTTAAAAAATATTTTTCTCAAAATGATATAATGGAACTGATTTCTCTTATCCATTTAATAACAGAGCGCATAGAAATTAAAGAACGGTTTGAAGACTGCCGCGATCCGAAAGATAATTTTCTTCTGGATTTGTGTGTATCCGGTAACGCTGACTATCTTATTACAGGCGATGATGATCTGTTAGCTCTGAATCCGTTTCGTGGTGTGGAAATTATCAATTACCGAAACTTCCGGGAGATTTTACAAAAACTTTCATAAAAAGATAACAGCGGAGGATGGATCGGGGTCAGGCAACGCTAACTTTCTGGAAAAACAAGGCTTCATTCATAAAAAGGCATATTTCCAGCTCTATAACGACTTTTTTTGGTGGTAAAATCGGCACTATTCTGATTGGGTGCTGAAATCATAGCGGATGGGGTCGGGCCAAGAAAAACGCTACAAATTAAAACGGTTAGAGCGAAAAGTGGTCTATAAACGGGTCTATATTGGCTTTTTTGGTCTAAAAAGAGCGATATAGGAATTTTCTGTGAATAATTGGAAACAAACCACGTTTATTCAGATCGCCCGTTTGAATCGCGAACCAAGCGCTGCACCAGACGCCTGATGCTTCGGCGGTCCTAGCGGGGGCCGGTGGAGGCGCTGGTGAGCTTGTCGTTATATTTTTCCCGGAAAATGAGTCAGTCCTTACAGCGTCAGATGAAGAACGGTACGGAGGTAAAAATGACAAAATTACTCAAAGAAGCATTTACCATGGTATCGGAAAGATATAACAGTCAGCAGGACAGGCTTGCATATCTTATGATTGAGAATATGGACAGACTTTATGAGCTTCTGGAAGAAGAGGCAGATGAACGGAATTTCGATGCCTGCGTCATTGAGGCTGTCAATTCCGAAAAAGTACGAAACCTGTTTGGAAGGGTGGCGGAAAAATACACTTCTCAGAATTTGTCCCGGGATTAACTGCAAATTGTAATGAAATGAAACGCATCCTTATCACGGATGTGACCGAGCGAAAGCAGGCTGAGGTGGTGGTTAGGGAATCGGAGGAAAAGCATCGAGCGCTTATTGAAAATCTAACCGATCTAATATTAATACTGGATGAGGATGGCGTCAATGTTTGGAATAGTCCCGCTGTTCGTCAATATGGGATAGGACCTGAAGACGCCGTTGGCAGATCTTGTTTTGAATATGTTCATCCGGATGATGTAGAAAAGACCCGGAAAATTTGGGGAAAACTAATTGCTAATCCCGGTAAAAAATTCATTCATGAAAATCGTGCCACTGGAACACCGGAAAACCCCGAGACCTGGATTTATCAACATAACACTGCGGTGTATTTGCCCGAAGTGCTGGGCATTAATGGTGTTGTGGTTGTTTGTCGAAATGTAACTGAGCAAAAGCGGGTAGAAAATGCGTTGCTCGACTTGAACGAACAGCTTGTCGAACGTACAACAGAGCTTGAATTAAACACCCTCTCACTGGAACGTCAGAGAGAACTCGTCGGAAAAAAGAATATCGATCTTGAAGAGGCCGGGAAGGCGCTGCGGGAGAGCGAGGAACAATACAGAACACTGCTGAACAATTTACCGGTTGGGGTCTATCGCAATACTCCGGGCCCTGAAGGGAGGTTTCTTATGGCAAACCCTGCCTTCTGTAATCCGAAAAAACCTGCCTTCGGGACCGGCCCGGAGAGGAAATGAACGGATACTGT
>JABGPJ010000022.1 GCA_018645005.1 Deltaproteobacteria bacterium
CTGATGAGTTTGATTTTTGGGCTGGTTATGATTTTTTCATGCTTGACCTGTTTTCGAGCTACCAGACATACCCCTTTTTTATCGCCGTCGGACAAGTTGCCTGGGATGAAAACACAGCTTAAGGTTGCCCTGCAGAACCGGCCTTTTTTGATGCTTATGACAAGCTACTTCTTTCAGGCGCTGGCCATGGGGGTTCTGATGGCGGGAATGATATATTTCGTCAAGCATGTGATGAATTTGCCCGAAACATCAATGGGGATTATTTTTCCTATATTCCTCGGCTCTGCGATCTTATTTATTCCCTTCTGGGTAAAAGTGGGTATTAAACTGGGGAAAATTAAAGCCTACACCATCGGTCTCAGTTTTTTAACAGTCATGTTGTTTACCCTTTTCTTTGCAAACCCGAACCAGATTGGGCTTTTCTACGGTCAGATCTTTTTGCTGGGAATCGGATTTTCGAGTTTTCAACTGTTTCCCTTTTCCATGCTACCTGATACGATCGAGTACGATGAAATGAAGTCGGGCATGAGAAGAGAGGGCATATTTTCAGGATCATGGGCTGCAGCTCAAAAAACTGCCTACTCGGTGGGTCCCAGCATTGTCGGATTCGCCCTTTCACTATCCGGCTTTGTTAATACTGATGTACAACCGGAGAGCGTGGATACGGGCATCCGTATTGTGTTCTGCCTGTTTCCAGCCCTGATGATGCTCTTGAGTTTTATCCCGTTTTTCAAATATGAGCTGACAGAGAAAAGATTTGAAGAAATCAAACAGAAAATCCAGATGAACAATTTTCATTAATAGCAAACAGTTTGTATCTGTTCAGCTTGCGCCCCGCGTAGGGGATGTGGTGAATAGTAAAACAGTTTTAACCTTCAAAAAGGTGATTATGTATCTTAAGAGGAGAGAAGGAACCTTTCCAATCTCAATGGTCAACATCACAAACAAATGCAATTTAAGATGTAAACACTGCTTTGTTTTCAGGGAGGGCAATCCAAACCATCCCAAAACAGAAATGGATGATGAAACGATGATTCAACAGCTCAAATCGCTTCAAAAAGAACATCAAATACAGAATATGTTGTGGATGGGAGGGGAACCCCTGCTAAGACCCGAAGTGCTCAGAAAAGGAATCGAAATATTTAAGGAAAATACGATTACAACCAATGGGACTCTAGATCTAATTGATTTCCCTGGCTGCATTTATGTCGTATCGTTGGATGGCCCCCCGGATATCAACGATCCGGTGCGAGGGAAAGGGGCCTTTGCCAAAGTGATGGAAACCCTTTCGCGGGTTCCAGAAAACTTCAGTTCTACGGTTATGGTTCAATGCGTCGTCACCAAAAAAAATGAAGACTGCCTCGAAGAGCTCACCAACCTTCTCATGCCCACCAGGGCGGAAGGGCTCACTTTTTCATTCTATGTGCCTCAGAAAAACGATACCACTGAATTGACATGGGGCAGTCTGGAACTGAGAGACATAGCGGTGCAGGAGGTGATGCGACTGAAGGACAAGTTTCCTCACTTCATCTGGAACAGTGGACGCTCCTTGGAGTTGACCCTCTCACAAAACGCGTTGAAGGTAACCAGGGATTGCCCAATGCTGACGTATGCGATTCCTTTATACCTGGAGGCGGATCAGTTCGTCAGCCCATTTTGTTGTTATGGAAACGATGTTGATTGTGATCTTTGTGGCGCCTGGTCTGTTTTTGCAGTAGCTGAAAAAATCGAACGGTCACAAACCGGAAATCTCTCAAACATTCAAGACAAGGTCAAAAAATAGATAATCCTCTCTGAAGTTGTCATTCAACCTTCATCCCCATTTATTGCAGTATCCTCTTTAAGGGATGCTGCTACACCCCGTTTAATTCTCCCGTCGGTCCCCATTTGGTTTTTCTGATATTTATGACTGGGATTGCCAAAATCAAACCTATCTGAACCCAGCAAAGTCCAGTTAGATTTTTGCTAAACAAAAACCTAACCGGACTTTGCTGATCTGAACCAAGCCATGGCTGTAAATCCATAGTGGGGAAAAAGGGCATAGAACATCTCCATGGATTGAAGTAAAGAAGGCTGAAGCTCCTGGTAGATCTCTTTCTGAATATGTTACAAATAATTGATAGTTTTGTGATATTTGCAGGCAAAGAACATGATATCCTTGAATCGTGACGTTGAAAATCATTCTCTATTTGCTGACCTTAGGGATCGTACAAAAATAACTTGGCATAATCTGTCCGCAAAAGTCCCATAAAGACTGGACGTTTTGCAGACAAAATACCAAGTAATTTTTGAGCCAACCCTTATCCACTATTAGCGATGCCCCCCCATAAGAGTCAAAAAAATCCTTTTACCAATAGTGAATACCTTGCTGTTTTTCGTTTCTGAGGGCATTGCAGAGAGCGAGATTTACACAGGATTCTTCAACCCTGATGCAGTGGGGGATGTATGATACAGAACCTGAGTGATAGCAGACACAGAGATCGGTTCCGGCTATATAAGCCTTCACATCTATTCAGACGACGCTTTAAAAGGTGAAATCTATCCAACATGAAAAATGAAATCAACAGATCGCGGCTAGTGATTAAATTCTGGATGATCTTCTGGTTTATCTTTTTTTGTCTGAGACTCAGAATCGACCCCTGGAAGTTTTTTCAACTAAATGCTGACTATTTCAACAAAGAAAAGGGGATCTACTCCAAACTCGAAATCAATCAACTGATCCCTTTCCGATGGCGCCTCAAACAATTAGTTTATGACGGCGTTTCAGAGCCTGAGAAATATCCGGTGTTTCTCAAACCTGAATGGGGACAGAATTCAAACGGTATCTACCGCGTCGACACTGTTAAAGATTTTGAGAAGATACAGGGCGAAATCGCACAGAAGGATCTAACTTACTTGATGCAGGAAGCGGCCTCTGAAAAACGTGAATTTGAAATTTACTATATCCGGCAGACAGACAACCCGGACACATACGGCACCCTTTCAATAACTGAGGTGAAGAACTGTTATGAGAATAAACATCCGATCAATGGTGTCAACAATATTCATACGACTTACGCCGATATCACTCAGCGTTTTTTAGGCGTTGGGACTCAAATCATATGGAATTACGTTAAAAAAATAGGGTACTTCCGCATGGCTCGCGTGTGTGTCAAAGCAGATTCTGAAGCTGACCTGCTTCAGGGACACTTTCACATTGTAGAGATCAATCTTTTCACTCCAATACCGATTAATCTGCTGGATCGAGATGTTCCCTGGCAACAAAAACTGCTCTTTATTAAAACAGGCATGCTGTTTCTGGCAAAAAACGCCAAGGCCATCTCAGACAATCAGGAAAGGAAAAATGTGTTTTTCAGAAAACTGGCCATGCACTACAAGGTCAAATCATGAAGCTCAACCCTTCATTCTCCTGCCAGGCATTTCAAAATCTGGTTGGATTTTCTACAAACTTCGTAATTATTCATTATGTGCTCTGTAACGGATCCCAACTCACAAGGCTCCAGAAAGGTAGTGCATAGTTACCAGACTTCTGGTATTTAAATTTGGATGTTAGTATCATGGCAACCTTAACTGACATCCATTTCCCAGAAAAATCAGATTAGGGTCTCAGTGCACCACCATACCGCCCGAGACATTATACGATTGACCGGTAATGCTCTTGGCGCTGTCTGCCGCAAGAAATACCGCTAATGATGCAACTTCTTCCGGTTCCAACAAGCGTTGCATTGGATTTAGAGATTTTTCCATCTGTTCTATGGAAA
>JABGPJ010000062.1 GCA_018645005.1 Deltaproteobacteria bacterium
TATTTGTGTACCAAAGTTACAAGATCCGCCGCGATAGCGGCTTCGTCCAACAAATTTATCAACCGGAACGCTAATCGTCGCTGATAAGCTCAAGTATTGTAATCTTGGCAAGACCATCTTGATATCAAGTTCTGTGCAGCGGCGGGTTATAATGGCGTCAGCAAAGTGTCACAACACGACGCCAGCTTGATATTGTTGGCAGAAGGCAAAGACAATTTGAATTTTGGGAATTATGGGGAAGGATATGAAATATACATCAAAACAGGGGCAATATCTTGCTTTCATGTACTATTTTACAAAACTTAATGGTATGCCTCCTGCAGAGGCCGACATGATGAGATACTTCAAAACATCTCCGGCATCAATTCACAATATGGTTCTCAAACTTGAGGAAAATGGTCTTATCCAAAGAACACCAAAAACACCAAGGAGTATCAAGCTTTTATTGTCACGTTCCGAGATTCCAGATCTAGACTAAGATTGAAATGGTTTTAGAGCAATGTTTTCATAACTTGAGTTTTCCATGATTTATTTTTTCACATGATCATGGGCAATTCCCTGTTTATCAGAAATTTGTTTTTCAGCCAATCTGATATCTTGCAGTAGCTCAAGCTTTTCAAGCAGCTCCTCGTATACTCGAACATCTATGAGAACGGCTGAGCTTTTACCATGTTGAGTTATTACGATTGGTCTTTTGGTATCATGAACCTGTTTAATACAAGTGGTTGATTTAGCTCTGAATTCAGAGAGGGGCTTGATATCCTGATTTAGATTAATTCGTTGTATAAGTGGTTAAATCGAAGAAGCCGAAGGCGAAGTCTGACTTGGGAAGGCATCAAGCGGGTATTGGCAGCTTATGCCTTTCTTGCGCCTGATCAAAAGAGACAATTGGAATTGCGTCGGGCGGAAAGCAAGAACACGCACCTTGCTGTAAATGTGAGTACAACTGAGGAGCCCGGTGCGGGAATACCGCACGCCGGGATCTGTGCAGGGGGCATTGGGTAACCGGTGTTCCTACTGCGACTCTTCCAAAACATCATGCTTGCATCATGCATCAACGCATGCCTATAATAGATGCATAAAACCTAAACCAATAATAGGAGCAAATCATGAGAACAACATTAAACATTGAAGATGATCTTATCAATAAAGCTTCAAAACTAACTGGAATCAAAGAAAAAACTTCTTTAGTAAGACTTGGGCTTGAGGCACTGATCGCAAAGGAAAGTAGCAAACGCCTTGCTAAACTCGGCGGAACAGAAGAAAAGCTGAAAACTATACCTCGCAGGAGGTCTCAAAATGCCTGAGTTGGTGTTAGCAGATACTTCCATATGGGTTACTCATTTTAAAGAAGGTCAGAAGCATCTCACTCAATTGCTTGAGCAGGGTTTGATTGCCTGTCATCCCTACATCATAGGAGAATTAGCTTGTGGCAGTCTTAAAAAACGTAGGGAGATCATTCAATTGCTTGAAGCATTGCCTGTGGTAGATGTTCTTGACAACACGGAAATAATAGAATTCATTGAATCTCGCAAATTAATGAGCATTGGAATTGGGTATGTTGATATTCATTTGCTAGGTTCCTCGCTTCTTTCTAATACTCCGCTTTGGACTTTTGACAAAGCCTTAGTTAAAGCTGCAAAATTTTTAGATATAGCCTACATCAGCAAATCAAAAAGATAATGAATGTATACTCGCCGACTGCAATCGCCATCGGTAGGGCTTTCCTCAAAACTTCGAATAAAAGTTTTGGGTTAACCGACCATCAGAACAGCAGTCGGTGATGCTGGTGTTGGCTTCCGAAGGACGGAAATATGAAAATTATAGATATTAAAGACAAATTCTCGCTCTTTAGTGAATTTTGGAGCCCAAAAATCGTGGGCGAACTCAATGGTCAATATGTCAAACTTGCAAAACTAAAAGGTGAATTTGTCTGGCACCAACATGAAAATGAAGATGAACTATTCATGGTGGTAGAAGGGAAACTGACCATTCAGCTAAGAGACCAAGATATCAAATTATCCAAAGGACAATTTTTTATAATTTCTCGTGGCGTTGAACATCTCCCAGTTGCTGAAGAGGAATGTCATGTCTTGCTTTTTGAGCCGAAAACTGTGCTCAATACCGGAGATGTTATGAATGACAGAACCGTTGATAATCTTGAAAAAATCTAATGATAAAAAGCTAACAATTTTCTTCAACTGATGAACATCATCGATGTTCCTTCGTCGCTATGGTGCTGTCATCTGAGAAACACGTTGGGTGAAAAAAGAAGTTGCAGATAACTCTAATGAAGGGAGTCTGAAGTAATTACTTTCAGACCTAAGAATTGTTCCATTGGGTCAAAATCATGGTCGTCATGCAGCAAACTGATACCGTTTTCAATACAATATGATCCGATCAAAACATCAATTGTTTTTCTGCCAGTAATTCCTTTTTTTCGCATCAGCCGATAATTGAAGGCTGATATTATGGCGCTATTATAACCACCGATTTCTATGAAAACCAAGGTACTAAGAAACGCTTTAGCTTGGTTAAAATCTTTATCGGTTCGAAAACCTTGCAGTACTTCAGTTAAAATCAAGTCAGCGATAAGGATTGGTTCACTATGCAACAGTTTATCAAGAGCATCAGTTTGCCAAGTTATTTGACCATTGAAATATGCAATCCAAACTGAGGAATCAACAAGAATCATTTATCTAACCTCATTTGTTCAAGGTTTCCTTCCCAGTGTAATTTGCCACGAAGGGATTTGATTCTTTCTTGTTTCTTTAATCGGACTAAAAGTTTTAAGCCTTCTTCAACAACGGCTTTTTTTGTTTTTAAATCAGTTAATTTCAATGCTTCATTCATCAAATCGTCATTTATTATGATGTTTGTTCTCATTGGATCTCCTTTGTGTATGTTTTAATTTATCATACACATATCAGTTGAAAATTGGAAGCATTTTAACATTCAGTTGACCGCAATCGCCGCCGGTGAGTGGAAGGAAGTGCAACGTTCCTGGCAAATTCATCGTTAATCAACGGTCAATGCAGCGGCAACTGATGCACGCGTTGGAACATGAAAATGTATCTTCCGACTCAATAGCAGTCATGCAAGTAGTTGCTTTGCGAATTAGCAGTATTCATATCTTTAAACTCTTGGGTTTCTATTTTTTTAGGTGGTGAAATGAAAAAATCATATTTGAAAAATAGATTTATCACCCCTCTAATAAATGCATTAAAACAAGGTATTACACCAGAAAGACTTGCGCTGACAGTCTCTGTTGGCTCCATCTTAGCAGTGTTCCCAGTTTTTGGAACTACCACCATACTTTGCGTTATTTTCGCCTTTCTTTTTCGGCTCAACCATGCAGCTATTCAGATTGTCAATTATGCCGTCTATCCCTTATGGTTTATTCTCCTGCTCCCTTTTTACAAAATTGGTGGCATGTTGTTTAGGTCTTCAGTTGTAAATCTATCCGTTGAACAAATAGTAACTTTGTTTCGAATAGATAAATGGGAGTTTATTCAAAATCTTGGATTTGCAACTCTGTATGCTGTTGTAGCTTGGGCATTAATCTGCCCGATTGTTGCTGCAATTTTGTATTTTCTGACGCTACCAGTATTTAGAAAATATTCAAAATCTTGATTTGTTATGTTACTTTCAGCAATGTCTGGTTAGGTTTTTGCAAAAAGCTGAATGATGAAACCTGGATCGATCTTACAAGATATCTTGAAGTAGATGAAAGATAACTATAAAATTTATTCCGACAATTGTTTCAACCTGACGTTTTTAGCCGCTCCGTTCGCTTGGTTCACTGCACTCTGAAAAACGCAGGTTAAACAGGTGTTTTCATATTTCAAGTAGCGATGGTTCAATGAAAACGATGTGCTTCATATTGGGTTGATTCTATGGATGATATATATTGCTTTTGGAGTGGCAAAAAAAGTAAAAGATATTCAACAAAGCAGCTGATAATGATTTTCGTCAAACAAGTCTTTGCAATTCGGACACTTTTCTAACAATCGAAATGGCCTGATTGCATTTTCGATACTAATTGGATCAAAACAAGATTATAATAGCTGGCAACAGCATGCACACGGCCGGAAACCGCCTTGGAGTAGGCTTTTCCCAGCGTTTCAGTAAAGGTTCACCGTTAATCAACATTCACGGAAGCCGCCGGTGATGCAGGTGTTGGAAAGAAAAGTGATCCAAGAATATATCAACCTTTAAAACAATTGTAGATATGAGCAACATAGCAATATCATTTATGGAAAAGAGCGATATTGAAGAATCAGCGAGAGTGCTCAGCATAGCAATGCTAGATAATCCAATACACCTTGTTGTTTTTCAAAATTCCGATGAAAGAATTCGAATTCAAATAGAGAACGATTTTACAAACCTTTTGAAAGATAGACCAGGTATTGTCTTTATCGCGAAAGAGAAACAAAATATCATTGGTGTAATGAGAATGTTCTCTTGTTCTGGAAAAGATACAGCAGATGATGAAACGAAGTCTCAGGACGAAAACAGTATTGATTGGAGAAGAAAAGTCTGGATGAACGAGTGGGGTCGCCATGATCCAAAAGATCAACATTGGCATCTAGGGCCAATTGGAGTCTTACCTTCACATCAAGGATCTGGTGTTGGTTCAATGCTTATGAATCGTTTTTGTTTGGAGGTGGATGCATGTAGGGCAAGCGCGTTCTTAGAAACAGACAAAAATATAAATGTTGTATTCTATGAAAAATTCGGATTTAAGACTATTGCCGAATCGATGATATTCGGAGTCAAAAGCCCATATATGCAGCGAGTGTCAACATGATGAATTCAATACAAACATCCAATTATTACAGTCATAGACAGTTTTTATGCCTGATTGTGGGTAAGCAGTACTAATTATTTCAACTTGTGTATTCGCCGGGGGGCTGGAGTTGCAGATCCATCTTGAATTTAAGTATCACCTCAGGACCCCGTGGATACTGGTTTTATACTTCTTTAAAGGTAAGGTTCAATGAGTCTAATTTCATCAGTTTTTATTGCCACAAGCTTAGATGGTTTTATTGCCAGGGAGGATGGTTCTCTAGATTGGTTAGATGCTGCAAATGTATCTGTTCCAGAGGGGGAAGACTGTGGTTATGTTTCGTTCATGAATTCAGTTGATGCATTGGTAATGGGCAGAAACACATATGAAAAAGTATCATCATTTGGTCAGTGGCCATACGAGAATAAGTCGGTGATTGTTTTGAGCAGCCGTGATCTTGATATACCTGAGAATCTAAAATCAACAGTTGAGCACTCATTCGAATCCCCGGACATATTATGTGATCGATTATCAGAAAAGGGATTTAATCGTTTGTACATCGACGGAGGTATCACAATTCAGCGGTTTCTGAATTACGGACTTATAAATGACCTTACAATCACTGTAATACCAGTGATCATAGGCACAGGGAAGTCCCTATTTGGTAAGTTAGAGAATGATATTAAGCTAAAGCACACTTCAACAAAAGCGTATGATTTTGGTTTTGTTCAATCAACTTATCAAGTGGTCAAATAGTACAACATTTGCACACACGGACGGCTATGGCGCCCTCGATAGCGTTTTTCCCAAAGCTCCGGCAAAGGAACATCTTTAATCGACCATTATCTAAGTGGTCGGCTTTGCTGGTGTTGGAAATGAAATGTATATTAAGGAGTTTTCATGAAAATCCAAAATAGTTTCATAATTTCAGTAATATTAATCTTCCTGTGTTGTTTTACCGCTGTTGGACAGCATTCCCATGAATCAAAATATGTGGGGCAAGAAAAAAGACAGATAAAAAGCCTTTCAACATCAGATATTGATGATCTTAAAAATGGGCGAGGTTGGGGGTTGGCAAAAGCAGCGGAACTCAACGGCGTGCCAGGACCTATACATTTACTGGAAATGAAAGATGAAATCAGCTTGAGCTCCGAACAGAAGAGAAAAATTGAAATTATATTCCAGACAATGAAAACACAAGCTATTCCATTGGGATTCAAAATAATAGAGTTGGAAAAAAAGTTGAATGGCCATTTCGCCGACAAGACAATCACTGAAACCGTATTGAGGAGCCTATTGGATGAAATTGCTGAAGTCAGGAGTAATCTACGCTATGTTCATTTGTCTTCTCACTTAAAGACTCCCGAAATATTATCACCTCAGCAAATTCGATTATACAATAAGATTAGGGGATATTCTGCGGATGATCCTTGTCTAAACATTCCAAAGGGACACGATCCGCAAATGTGGAAAAAACACAATAACTGTCCTGAATAGGGGGTCGGTGGCTCTAATAAAGGAAATAATATGAATTCTCAAATCTCTGGAGGTTGTCTTTGTGGCTAATCCGCCGCTTTGCTATGGGTGTGGCGGGTCAGTCAAACGTTATATGTACATTTCTTTTGGAATTGAAATTGAGACATCGCTCAAATGAGATATTAAACCATGATTATTGAAAAAATGAAAATTGATGATTATGACGAAATTCATCAGATTTGGTCCATCACAAATGGAACGACATTACGGGCTATCGATGATTCAAAAGAAGGAATTGAGAGATTTTTAAAAAGAAATCCAAATAACAATTTTATCTGTAGAATTGATGGAAATATTATCGGTGGAATCCTCTGCGGACATGATGGAAGAAAAGGTTTCATTTATCATACTGTGGTAAATGAAAATTATAGGGATAGAGGTATAGGGAAAAAACTAGTGGAAAATGTCATTAAATCGCTGAAAGAAGAGAATATTACCAAGATAGGCCTATTGGTTAACTCTGACAATATATCTGGAAATAATTTTTGGGAGTCGCTTGGATTTAGGTATTTTAAGAACTTAAAATATAGAATCTTACCTTTAGATGAATTTAATACTTAGGGATCGTACAAAAATAACTTGGCATAATCTGTCCGCAAAAGTTCCTTAAAGACTGGACATTTTGCAGACAAAATGCCAAGTCAACGCGTTTCCTTTACATCGATGGGAAACACTTGAGTAATTATTGAGCCAACCCTTACCAAATAGATAGTGGGTGATTATACTGAAAAAAAACCAGGATTAAAGTATATTTAAATGGGGTTTATGAAAGCAATTGTATACACAAAATACGGACTGCCGGACGTTCTTCAGCTCAAAGAGATAGATAAACCAACTCCTAAGGATGATGAAGTCTTGATTAAAGTTCATGCGGTAGAGGCAACGAAGGGTGACTGTGAGATGCGAAGTTTCAATTTCGCGGTAAAATGGTTTTGGCTGCCTTTGCGATTTGTATTTGGACTCACAAAGCCAAAGAGACAAGTATTGGGCGGGTATTTTGCGGGTGAAATTGAATCTGTCGGCAAAGACGTTTCTAAGTTTAAAAAGGAAGATCAGATTTTCGGATCTACTAAACTTCAGTTGGGTGCATATGGTGAATACATGTGTCTGCCAGCCAGCTACACTCTGGTACCGAAACCGAGTAATATGAGTTTTGAAGAGGCGGCAGCCGTACCTCTGGGAGGGCTGAATGCACTTCACTTCATGAGAAAAGCAAATATCCGAAAAAGCGAAAAAGTTTTGATCAACGGCGCCGGAGGAAGCATTGGAACGTTTGCAGTGCAGATTGCAAAATCAATGGGAGCTGAAGTGACAGCAGTTGACAGCACCATAAAAAAGGAAATGCTTCTCCAGGTCGGCAGTGATCATTTCTTTGATTATACTAAAGAGGACTTCTCAAAAAGTGGCCAAACCTATGATGTGATTTTTGATATGGTTGCCAAAGGTTCCTATGCAAAATGTGTTAAGGCGCTCAATCCCAAGGGACGCTATTTAATGGGAAATCCACGTTTGTCCGATATGCTAAGGTCTTTTCTGACAACCAGGTTTACTGATAAGAGGGCTATGTTTGTTTTTGCCGGAGAATTGGAGGAAGAGCTGGTTGCACTAAAAGAAATGATTGAAGAGGGAAAACTAAAATCAATTGTCGATAAAATCTATCCGCTTGAGCGAGCTGCTGAGGCGCATCGAAGAGTTGAGGCTGAACAGAGGCTGGGGATTGTTGTACTTTCCATGGGAAGTGCACGAGATCGATGAATGCAAATGTTTATACCGATTACAATGGAGTTACGCTATTCTCACCCGACCATCCCCACCTTAGGTAAGGTGCCTATGCTCTACTTGACCGGGAAAAAGAATCGGCAAATTAAGAAATCAATGTTACGTCAATACCAAGTGTTTCTGCAGATTCAGCAAATTTAATATCTACTGTGAGAAGTGGGGCTTTATTCTGTGCAGCTATTGCAAGATGCAATGCATCCAAAGTTCTGAGGGGGGTATTGAATTCAGCAATCCAATTCATTGCAGTTGAGAAGTGTTTTGGGTGAATTGGCAAATATTGATAACTTTTATTGTCAATATGAGTACGAAATATAGTCAAAATATCCATAGCATCTTCTTTAGACAGCGCATTTTCTCTGGTCTTTCGGGCAAGAGCAGAAGTTAATTCAACTTCTGTAAGCTGGCTAATAGCAGGGTGCCTGGCTTTAACCAGGATATCTTCGACTTGATCACTCATTTTTTCAGGGCAGTAATATGCAACCAGAATGCTTGTATCAATATAAATCATTGGTAACGCTCTTCTTCTCTTTGATCTATAACTGTTTGACTAAGTGATTTTCCTTTGACACCAATTTTGTCTCGAAATTGCTTTAAACTTTTTAAAGGGGTGGGATTATTTACAATATTAGAGATTCGAGCAACACGTTTTCCTCTACGTGTTATAATTATTTCTTCCCCTTTTTCTACCCTATCAAGGATCGAACTCAGGTTGCTTCTTGCTTCTTTTACATTAATTTCAAGCATGGTCTCCTCCACAAAATGTACACTTTAAGAGTACTCATTGGGCAGGGTTGTGTCAAGGTCAAAGATATCGTGCAGGTGTTGTTGCTTTGACAGCTTTCGTCGATTGAAGTATCGTATGACTACAACCTTATCGATGGAGATTCTACATGACAACAGTAACTGTGTCCCCAAAATATCAGATCGTTATTCCGCGTGAAGTGAGAGATAAATTTCACCTTATCCCAGGGCAGAAAGTCCAGGTAATACCTTATGGCAATAGGATTGAGCTTATACCTGAAAAACAAATTTCAGATATGCGAGGTTTCCTGCGTGGTATTGATACTTCGATTGAAAAGGAGTCTGACAGATTATGAATATTGTTGATTCTTCAGGTTGGCTTGAGTTCTTTGCTGATGGACCGAATGCAGATGATTTCAGTGTACCGTTATCCGATACCGAAATCTTAATTGTACCATCCATAACTGTTTTTGAAATTTTCAAAGTTGTACTTCGTGAACGAGATGAAGACTCAGCACTATCAGCTGTATCCTTAATGAGGCAAGGGAGAATAGTTGACCTAAGCTTCGAACTTTCAATTCAAGCGGCTAAAATGAGTCATGAATTCAGGATTTCTATGGCAGATAGTATTATACTCACAACTGCCTATACTTATGACGCTACTGTATGGACTCAAGACTCTGATTTCAAGGGCTTTCAAAATGTAAAATATTTTCCAAAGATTAGCTCATAGATTTCGAATAATTATGAGCTTAATTGAACGCAAAGGTGTGGAAATATACTATGAGCGACAATGAAAGTAACAGCAAAGGACATCAGCAGGAATTTAGTCGAATTGGGGAATTCCACAGTAGCTGAACACTCACAACGGTTTTTTAAGACGGGAAAGGGAGAATATGGGGAAGGAGATAAGTTTCTCGGGATTAGAGTGCCAATCATCAGAAAACAGGTTAAAAAATATAAAGATATTTCTCTTGAAATAATTTCAAATTTACTCAAGTCCTCTTATCATGAGGTAAGATTGTTTGCGGTTTTAATGCTTGTCAGAAAATTTTCCAATGGAGATGATAGAGAAAAGTCAAAGATCTATAGCCTTTATATGAACAGTACTAAATATGTAAATAATTGGGACCTGGTCGACAGTTCGGCGAGTTATATTGTGGGTGCGTATTTAGCTGATAAGGATAAACAACCGATTTATGATATGGCCAAATCAGAAAGCCTCTGGGAGCGACGAATTTCAATCATGTCAACTTTTCATTTCATAAGAAACAATGATTTCAGTGATGCTTTAAAAATATCAGAAATATTGATTGATGATAGAGAAGACTTGATTCATAAGGCTGTTGGGTGGATGCTCAGGGAGATTGGTAATCGCTCATTAGCAATCGAAGAAGAATATCTAAAGGAACATTACAAAAAAATGCCACGTACCATGTTACGTTATTCAATAGAGAAATTACCGAAAGAAAAAAGAAAAGCGTATTTAACTGGAACTATGTAAGGGAATACTTTTAACAAGCGGCATCAATGAACAGCCCTCGCAGTTTTGCGATCAAATGCGGTTTCATGTAAAACAACCATTTACTGCTTCGCGTTTTGTTCAGTGCAGACCGTTATGCCACGCTTTTAGCACGCAACATAAATCTGAAGCCGACGGTATGGGCACAACCTGGCAGCATTCCGTTGGTGTGACTGACGGCAATGACTCAATCATGTCTCAGAAATAAAAGGTAGATTCGATATGTTAATTAAGTGGGATACAGATCCAAAACAAGACCGATTTGATCGAAGGGACGGTCGGAAAACGATGAAGGCCATTGTCACTGCTGGTAATGGAGGATACGATAGGCTCCAGTGTCGCGTAGTAAGGCTTCCGACGCTTGAGCCGGGCGAGGTTCTGCTGCAAGTCCTCGCCGCCGGGGTTAACAATACTGAAATAAATACACGTATTGGCTGGTACTCTTCCTCGGTGACAACAGGGACAGAGGCTGCGGCAACTACCGAGGAAGAGCAGGCAACTGTGAAGGCAGACGGAGGGTGGAACGAGGCCACACTTTTCCCATTCATCCAGGGTACAGATTGTTGCGGCCGTATTGTTGCTGTTGCTCCGGGTGGGGACGAAAGCACCATCGGCTCTCGCGTACTCGTGCGGGCGTGCATGCGGCAGTCAGGTTTTGAATCGATGGACAATATCTGGATGGGCTCTGATTTCGACGGTGCCTTCGCACAGTTTGTTAAAGTTCCGGCTGGGGAGGTGTTCGCTGTGGACTGCAATTGGAGTGATGCCGAACTTGGTACGATTCCTTGTGCCTACGGAACTGCTGAAAACATGGTGCATCGCGGGAACGTGCGCAAGGGTGAGCACGTGTTGGTTGCAGGCGCGTCTGGCGGTGTCGGCTCAGCCGTTGTGCAACTGACCAAACGGCGGGGAGCTACCGTTACAGCGATTGCGGCAAAGACGAAGATGGAGCATGTTCTTTCCATCGGAGCCGATCGTGTGATTGATCGTGTTGAGGATGTCGTTGTCAGTCTCGGCAAGAATTCTTATGATGTCGTTATTGACAATGTTGCGGGGCCAGCTTTTGGCGGCCTGTTGGAGGTACTGAAGCGAGGGGGAAGATACGTGTCCTCCGGGGCGATTGGAGGACCACTCGTGGCACTCGACATGCGTACCTTTTATCTGAAGGATTTGAAGCTGATAGGCTGCACTGCCTGGGACGAACCCGTTTTTCCAAATCTTATTTCTTACATTGAGTGCGGCGAGTTGCGGCCGCTTGTCGCGAAGATACTTCCACTCGAACAGATTGCGGATGCACAAAGCGAGTTCCTTGAGAAGAAACATGTTGGTAATTTCGTTTTAATTCCGCCGCCGTTGGACGATTGATGCAGGGCAGATGAGCAGAGCGTCATGATAAAACATGCAGGATTCTCTGGGTTATTGATTACTGCGGTGGGAAGACTATTTCCGAACTTGCAGAATAGCTTGATATTTTGGGATTCTTACCTGGTTACGTCAATGGTACCGGCTGGACCGTGATATCAGATGTTGACAGCAACCCGGCCCATGAGATCGAACGGTACGCAGTTGCCGAGCGAGGCTGACACTTGCAGAACAGCGCCCGGTCATGAAAGGATGCATGTGATGTCACCTGACAAATTTCTGCAGCGGAGCCGCTTCCCCACCCACAAATGGTAGAGGCAAACTTAACCAGACTGAGAAGGAAAAATCATGTCGAAAATAACAGGTAAAACGGTAGTCATCACAGGAGCAGCCAGCGGCCTTGGTCGGGCCTGGGTGCTGGGTTTTCTCAAAGACGGTGCCCGGGTGGTAGCAGCGGACATCAATGAAGAAGGCTTGGCTGTGTTACAATCGGAAGGGGCTTATACAATCAAAACCGATGTGGCTGATGATCAACGAGTGAAAGCGATGCTTGCTCTTGCCTTGAATAAAACCGGGCGAGTGGATGTACTCTTTAACAATGCAGGGATTGGTGCTTTTACACGTGTTGAAGAGCTTGCTGAAAACGAGTTTGAGAAAGTGATTGCCGTTCATCTGTTCGGGACTATTTACGGAATGAGAGCCGCAATTCCCATCATGCGAGAACAGAAATTCGGACGTATCATTAATACCATCTCTCGATCAGCGGAATTTAATGGAGCAGGCGTCAGCGCGTATGGATCAGCTAAGGCTGCTATCTGGGCGGCTACGCGAAGTGCTGCCAAAGAGGTGTCAGATGTGGATATCTTGATCAATAGTTCAGTGATAGGGGCGTAAGCTGCGCAATAAAAGAAAAAACAGGGTCAGGCCTTCCCTTTAGACATCAAATGACAATTCTTAACGTGGAACTGGAAGATACTCTTTCAGGCGCTCAAGTCGCACAAATAATAGATCTGCTTAGCATCATCAGAGGAGTCGCCAGGGTTACGGGAGATGAGTCGTATCAACGTGCGGCTTTGAACCCCCCTGAACCCAGAGGAAGCTTAGTTCCTTCCGGCAGACCGAATCAGGAAATAGACCTTGATCATCTCAGTCCCGCCCAGAAAAAGCATATCATTTCCCAGGCAATCGCCTGGGGCTCCAGGAATGGGAAAATAACCCTGAATATTCTGGAAAGACTAAGCCCTGAAGAGATGTTGGGTTTGGCGACAAAATTTCTTGGGGATATGGCAGATGACGAAAAAGATGTTATTTTCCGGAAGATGACTTGAGAGATAGGTCGAGAGTGGGGGAGAATACAGGCAAAATCAATTTGACGAATTTCGTCGAACTCGAATGCTGAAGTGGCAGGTGCGACCTCAGAAGTCCCAAATGCCGACTGACACCTGTGTCAACCATTTTAACAGGATGATATATGCCCCTTCAAAATAGGGTTGATCCCTGGGGAAAACTTGTTGCTACGCCTGCTAGAGGGACATTATTAGGCAATAGAGGTATTCTGCATAATAAACAAAAACAGATCGTCAAAACATATCAACATCAAAACTGGGTGACGTGCAAATTACAATATAAGGGTAGAAAACGCATCCTGATGTCGCCCCACAAATACACCGAACTTTTCTTTTTAGACGAAGCCACTGCATTTGCAGCAGGGCACAGACCTTGTGCCGAATGCAGAAGAGAACGATATCTTGAGTTTAAGGACTATTGGGTCAGAGCGAACCTCGGTCAGCAGCCGGAAGACGTTAAGGCTTCAGTTATCAGCAAGACGATGCATACGGAGAGAATCGGTAAAAAAGAAAAATTGACTTTCAGGGCTGAACTGAAGGATCTTCCTGCGGGAACTATTTTTTCAAACAGTGGTATGGCATATCTGGTATTTGCAGACAGTGTCTGTTTATGGTCATTTGAAGGATACCATCCAGCAGATAGAATTAAACTGCCTGATGAAGTAGAAGTATTAACGCCCAGATCTATCGTCAAGGCATTTAAACTGGGTTTCAAGCCTGAGATCCACGAAAGTATAACTGGTTGAGGCCGCTCTGCTGTGTTCGAAATTTAATCATTCGTTTCCGGCTCAATTTATTACGCTAAAGGTTCTATGGATAGTTTAAAACAGGCCCCCATCTCGATTACAGAAACTGTTCGTGCACGTTCCGTGGTGCAGAATTTTCTGAAACCGACGCAACTTACGCGATATCAGGCACTGTCGGAACTGCTCGAAGCGGATGTTTACGTTAAACATGAAAATCATCATCCAACCGGAACGTTTAAGATCCGTGGCGGCGTGAACCTGATTCATCATCTTAAAAAAAAGAACGCCAAAGGGGTCATCACTTTTTCAACCGGAAACCACGGGATCTCTATCGCAACAGCGGCGGCCTGGCACGATATGCAGGCAACTGTGGTCGTTCCCGAAAACAATAATCCGGTCAAGAATAGAGCAATTATTGAGACGGGCGCTGAACTTGTTGAATCGGGTAGAACATTCGAGGAAGCGTCAAAAATCGTTGACAGGCTTTGCCGTGAACGAGGGTTGTACTATGCCCATCCCGCAAACGAACCGCTTCTTATCAATGGTGTTGGCACAGAGTTTCTGGAAATTGTTGAGGACTTGCCTGACATCGATGTGATGATTGTTCCGCTTGGAGCGGGTAGTGAAGCCGCCGCAGCCATCACAACCCTGCGCAGTTTCTGTCCCCGGATTGAGATTATCGGAGTGCAAGGTGCGAACTCACCTGCAGCGTATAATTCGTGGAAATCAAAACAGATATCCTCTGCGGCGAATACAACCTTCGCAGGTGGTTTCGCGACGGGCACCGCCTATGAGATCCCTTTTCAAATATACAGTACGGGACTGGATGATTTTGTGCTGTTAACGGAAGATGAGATCTATGAATCCATCGCAATGGCCTTGTATTACACGCATAATCTGGCAGAAGGGTCAGGTGCATCAACACTGATGGCAGCTGAAAAAATAAAAAAGAGAATCAAGGGGAAAAAAGTGGTGTTGCAGATGAGTGGCTGTAATGCGTCACCGGAAGAGATTCATAAAGCGATCGCCTGCGCTTCTTTTAAAACCGGTTATAATTCGTCCAACTAATACAATAACAAATTGGAGCAGATTAAATTATTATGGATGGAAAAAAAAGATCGAATGTCAAAAAGGGTCTTGAGGTCAAGATCGTCTTGAAGCAAGATCAGAGAAGTGGAAAATTAACCGAGGGCGTTGTCCAGGATATCCTGACAAACTCTTCCTCACATCCCCATGGCATAAAAGTTCGCTTGACCAGTGGTGATGTCGGGCGCGTGAAAGAGGTCTGCAATTGAACCACAGGCGTCTGTAGGAGGACGATAATGGAAGCAAAGCAAATTAAAGGAAAAAAAGGACACGATTTTTCGAAAAGAAACAAGGTTTCGGTCTGGGTTTCTCAGCACCCTTATGAAGATATCCCCGATGCCTATTTTGAAGAAAAATTCAGCCATAAAAAAACACGCGCGACAAATACATGGTCGGATAATTTCAAGCTTCAATATTTTGAGCCTGATTTTATGGAGACCAACGGGGCTCATGCAGGTAAGGTGGATATCAAAAAGGCCGCCGGTGAGTGCTCTTTCTCTTCCTCTTATATTGAGGTATTGATGAGTAAGGCGAGAAAGAAAAAAATGGAGGCCGTGACGTGGATTGTTCTGCTGTTTGAGCATGAGTACAGCGTTAAGCTCTCCGGCGTCGACAAGGACACCTACATGACCTTCCTGGGGGCTTTTGACTATGATGATACCGCCGACAATCTGTATGAAATTGAATCATAAAGAGGAAGAATCCACCATAAACAGGACATTGCTGGGGTTTTATACGTTAAAATATCACTATCAGAGATATTATGGGCATAAAAGGAGCTAAATTAACTGAAAAAGCCATATCCATTAGCGAATGGCTTGAAGATTCATTGTCAGGTGTCGGGATGATCAGTCGCAGAAAGATGTTTGGTGGCTATGGTGTTTTTGAGAGTGGGGTGATGTTCGCCCTGATTTCCTCTCTTGCGCTGTTCGTGGAGACATAATAAAGTTTTCTCAATGTCAGACAGCGGTAGATTTTCGGAGAGAAGGAATTGATGATCCACATTGCCTTACATTTTCTTGTACCAGCCATCGTGGCAGGGCTGTTTTTCCGGCCGGATTGGAAATTGGGTTTTTTGATTATGATAGGTACGATGCTGGTAGATGTCGACCATCTGCTGGCGATTCCTGTCTATGATCCAGGGCGCTGCAGCATCGGCTACCATCCTTTCCATGGTTTTTTACCCATCGCACTCTATCTATCCCTCTGTTTTATCCCCAGACTGCGTTATGTCGGCCTGGGACTGGTGATTCATATGGCCCTGGACTCATTCGACTGTCAACTCACAAATGGCGTCTGGTATGTTTAACCCGTTTTTCTGGAGTTAAAAGTAAGGCGCAGAGCTGGGATATTGCTGGCTAAGAAGCTGATGGCTGCGGTTGACGGAATGGGCAGATCATTATAAAACCTTAGAAATATACGAATCGTCGTCAGTTGAGATGAAATCTGCTCTATACGCGGTAGCTTTTTGCTATTGGCGTGACTATTTTGATCCGTTTAACACTTCAGGAGGAAACCCGTGAACAACGTTATTGTATCCGCCGCTATCATTGGGGCAAGCCCCACGAGGGCGCAAAGCCAATATATCCCGATTACACCGGCAGAGATCGCCGATTCAGCCCTAGGAGCCCATAAAGCGGGTGCTGCCATTGTTCATATTCACGTTCGCAATCCGGAAACGGGGGAGGTTTCCAATGAGCTGTCACTGTTTGCTGAAGTCGTAGAGCGTATTCGGGCTAAAGCCGACGTGGTTCTCAATCTGTCGACCGGTGGAGGAGGGGGCATGTATATCTCAGCGGATGGTGAGGTGACGAGCGGCCTTCTGAGCGCAGAAGAAAGAGTGGCACACATTCTGGAATTGAAGCCCGAAATATGTTCTCTCGATATCGGTACGATGAACTTTGGTCCGGGGCTTTTTGTGAATGCGGAAAGCGTTGTCGATAAAATGGCAGCGATGATCAAGGAGATCGGCAGCAAGCCGGAGATTGAGCTTTTCGACCTTGGACATATCGAAATAGCCAAACGTTTGATTAAATTGGGACTCATCGAAGGAACCCCCCATTATCAACTCTGCATGGGTACCGCTGGTAGCATGGCGGCAACACCTACGAACGCGGTCCATTTTGCTGAATGTCTGCCTGCTGACAGCACCTGGTCCATCTTTGGCGTTGGGCGAACCCAATTCCCAATGGCGGCCATGGGCGTTCTGCTCGGTGGACATGTCCGGGTCGGTTTCGAAGATAATCTCTATCTGGATAAAGGCGTCAAAGCCGAAAGCAACGCGCAACTGGTCGAGCGCGCCGTCGCCATCATCGGCGACCTGAACAAAAAAGTGGCATCCGTCGAGGAAACCCGGGAAATTCTGGGACTGAAAAAGCCGTAAGATCCCCTCCGACCCCATAAGGGAGGAGCATGGGGTCCTGGGCGACAGCGTTTCGATTATCAAACAGACAAAACAGATTTCTAACAGGAGTAAGAAACTATGGGATTAGGACCAAAGATTGACGAACTGAAGCGACGAAAAGCAAAAGCCCTGGAAATGGGAGGCAAAAGAAAGGTGGATGCGCAGCACAAAAAAGGGTTTTTCACAGCCAGGGAACGGATTGAAAAACTGCTGGATCCGGATTCATTTTTTGAGATCGGACTTCTGAACCATTCGGATGTCAGGGGCATGGAGGACAAAACGCCGGCTGACGGCAAAATCGATGGATTCGGCACCATTGATGATCGAACTGTCGGTGTTTCTGCCAATGACGTGACGGTGATGGCCGGTGCCGGTGGACGAATCGGGCACCAGAAAGCGTCCCATTTAATTCGGATGGCCGTCGAAAAGGGCTATCCCATCGTTAACCTGGGAGAGGCCGGTGGGGCCAGAATTCCTGATATCCAGGGTTCCGACGGCATGAGTTCCATGACAACCACAAATCAGATGACCACTCGTTTACGCAGAATCCCGATGGTGGCCACCATCATGGGTGACTGCCTGGGTGATCCATCCTGGATGGCGGCTCTGGCTGATTTTGTGGTTCAGGTCAAAGGGTCCTGCATGGCTGTTTCCGGCCCGCGGGTCTTGGAGGTTGCCACCAGTGAGAAGGTATCTGCGGAAGAGCTGGGTGGCTGGAAACTGCACGCAAAAACGACGGGTCAGGTCGATCGAGCGGCTGAAGATGAGGAGGATTGTTTTCGGATCGTGCGTGAATATCTGTCGTATATGCCTTCAAATTCTGATGAGTTACCGCCGATAGTGCCCTGTACTGAAGATGCGTCTGCCAGGCAAAACCAGCTACTGGACCTGATCCCGGATCAATCCAATAAATCCTATGACATGAAGCGTTTGATAAAGACCCTGGTTGATAATCAGACCATCTTTGAAATCAAGCCTAAGTTTGACGCGAGTGTCATTACCTGCCTGGCACGTATTGATGGTCAATCGGTGGGCATTATTGCCAATCAGCCATCCCAGATGGCCGGAGCGATGGGGCCTGAAGGCTGTGACAAGTGTATCAGCTTCATCTGCCTCTGTGATTCATTTAATATCCCACTCATCTTTCTACATGACACCCCCGGTTTCAGAGTCGGTAAAGCTGCAGAAAAAAAACGGATGCCGGGTCGAATTATCACGTTTATTCAGGCGTTGTCCAGTGTAACGGTCCCGCTGATATCGATTGTGATTCGAAAATCCTACGGCATGGCCAATTGTAATATGTGCGGTGCCAACATGGGTGCTGATTTCTATTTTGCCTGGCCCAGCGCAGATATCAGTTTTATGGGACCCGAAGTAGCGACAAATGTTGTCTATGGAGCTAAAATTGCGGCCTCGGAGAATCCAGAAGAAATGTGGAATCAGGCAGTGGCCGAATTGAAACTTGCCAGTGAACCTTGGCGGGCAGCCGGTCTTGGATATCTGGACGATGTGATCCAACCCCAGGACACGCGGGAGATTATTATTAAATCCATCAAACTGGCGCGTGGCAAAAACAAGGGCTTCAGCAAGCGGATGCTGGCAAACTGGCCTACTGCGTACTAACAGAAAGATAATTTTTAAACCCCCTTGACAATGAGGGGGGATATTAGTTAGTATGGACCTAACAAACAGTCAAACAGGGTGACTTGCATGGAAAAGAGGGAGTTGATTTATATTGCGGTTAAGAAGTTTCACGGGCTGGCCCATGAATGCAATCTGGAGCTTTCGGACCATCTGGGGATGTCTGAACTTCAGCTGAATCAACTTCACTATCTGAACATTATTGATCGAACCGTCGGCTTGACCTTTACCCAGTTTGCCGAGTTGCTGAAAGTGACGAAGCCTTCTGTAACGGAGATCATCAACAAGCTGATCAGGCTTAACTGTGTGGAGAAAATTCAATCACCGGATGATGGTCGGATTTTTTATATTGAGCTGACAGAAAAAGGTCGGAACATTGCTCAAATATCCTCACTGGCAGAGCAGAGAGTAGTTGATATCATTCTGGAACGGTTTGATAATAACGAGATCAACACGTTTGTCACCCTGATTAAGAAACTTTAGCAGGCGTTACACCCCTGGCCTGATCGCTCAATGGTGTCCCTGCATGGGGTTACTTAATGAAAGTGCTGAATCGCTGCAAAAGGCGGAAAGAATTGACTTATAAAGTTAGTTAGATATGAACTAACGTGTAAGCGAATGGATTTATTCGCCTTTTATTCCCGATGTCAGGCAGCGTAGGCAGAAGAAACTGAAGTAGAAATGTCTGGGATATTTAAAGGATGTGTAAAAAGGAGAAGAAAATGGAACAACGCCATAGTAATAAAGGTTTGGATGTCATCCCCATGATGCAGAATGTGCTGTTTCCAGAGTCTGAAGCAGAAATCAGGGTTGGAAAGAAGTTTGGTGAGACATTCAATCAACGTCTGACTGAGGGTAGTGAACATGTGATTGCCCTGACGGTGAAGAATGGATTTGACCAGAACCGGCCGGCAGAAGATAAATTTTATTCTATTGGGGCATTGGTAAAAGTGATTACCCAGAAGCGGTCGAACACCGGATATGTTTTCCAGGTACAGGTGCTGGATCGCATTGAAATTGAGGAGATGGAGATCGAGAAGGACAAGGTTTATGCCACCTTCGCCCGGGTTCCCGATGTGATGGATATGGATGAGTGGAATCAGGACAAGATGCTGGGTTACATGAAGGAGGTGACTTATGAGATGGGAAAACAGATCAGGGGCTCCGAACCATACGTCCAGATCATTAAAAACCTGAAGACGATGCCCCAGTTGATGGGATACCTGATGCAGTTTCTGAATATTTCCCTGGAGCAGAAGCAGTCGTTGCTGGAAATCAGATCATTAAAAGATCGTGGCATTAAATTTATGGACTTTTTGATCCAGCAGAAAGAGTCGATTCAGCTGCAGGTGGAGATGGCTCAGAAATTCTCAGAACAGGCCAATAAAAACTACCGCAAAGCCTTTCTGAAGGAGCAGCTGAAGAACATTCAGGAAGAATTGAATGACGGATCGACCTCTGGTTCCAACAAAAAAGATTATCACGAGTTGATCGAACAGGCCGGCATGCCCGATGAGGTCAAAGAGGTCGCACTGGAGGAACTGGTAAAGTTCGAAGAACAGGGACCGAGCAGTCAGGAGAGTCATGTTATTCGCAATTATCTCGATCTGTTGGTTGCCTTGCCCTGGAAAACGGATAAAGGCCGGGAAATCGATATTGAAAAAGCGCGTACTGTTCTGAATGAACAACATTATGGCCTGGATAAAGTCAAGGACCGTATCATTCAGCATCTGGCAGTCATGAAGTTGAAGAATGATAAACAGGGTTCGATCCTATTGTTGGTCGGCCCTCCGGGGACTGGAAAAACCAGTCTGGGGAAAAGCATCGCTGAGGCGCTGGGCCGCAAATATGTGAGGGCCAGCCTGGGTGGGATCCGGGATGAGGCTGAAATCAGGGGTCATAGAAGAACTTATGTTGGTGCACTTCCCGGAAGGATCATCCAGGGGATGAAGAAAGCGGGCGAGAAAAATCCTGTGTTTGCGCTGGACGAGGTGGATAAAATCGTCTCCGCTTTTCACGGAGATCCGGCCAGTGCGTTGCTTGAGGTACTTGATCCTGAGCAGAACAACACCTTTTCGGATCACTATCTTGAAGTGCCTTATGATTTGTCAGATGTGTTTTTTATTGGCACTGCCAATACACTGAAGAGCATTCCGGCCCCTCTGCTGGACAGGATGGAGGTGATTCACCTTTCCGGCTACACCGGCAATGAAAAGTTTCACATTGGCAGGGACCACCTGATTCCTTCGGTTCTTGAAGAGCATGGGTTGGATAGCGGCCAGGTATCAATTGAAGATGAGGCATTAAAATCGATTATTGATCAGTATACCCTTGAAGCGGGTGTGCGAGGCCTGCGCAAGCAGTTGACGTCTGTGGCCAGGGTGATTTCTGAAAAGATTGTCACAGCCAATGTCGAGTTACCCTATCAGGTCTCGGCTGACATGTTAGAGGACGTTTTAGGGCACCCGGTCACAAGGCATGATGTGGCACAATCGGTCAATCAGCCGGGTGTGGTCACCGGTCTGGCCTGGACCCCGATGGGGGGTGAAATTTTATTTATTGAGGGAACCCATATGCCCGGTACCGGCCAGTTGACTTTGACCGGGCAGCTGGGTGACGTCATGAAGGAGTCAGCCAGAATTTCATTGAGCCTGGTGAGATCCAGACTGGCTTTCAGCCTGCCCAATTTTGATTTTAACAAGAAGGATCTGCATATCCATGTTCCTTCCGGATCGATGCCGAAGGATGGGCCATCGGCCGGGGTTGCTTTGTTTACAGCAGTTGCTTCGTTGATCATGGGGCGTAAGATCAATCCAAAACTCGCGATGACGGGTGAAATCACTTTGCGAGGCTCGATACTGCCGATCGGCGGGCTCAAGGAAAAAATCCTGGCAGCTCACCGTGCAGGGATTAAGAAGGTTATTCTGCCTCTGGAAAATGAAAAAGATCTGAAAGATGTACCCGATGATGTCAGGGAGCAGATGACCTTTGTTCCGATTGCCACGATCGAGGATTTGATCAAGGAAACACTGGACCTGGAACTGCCAAAACAGGAGGTGCTGATGAACGATCCCATTTCTGAAAATGGCTTTAAATTTGGTATTTGAAAATTGACCGCTTTTTGTCTCAATGGGGTGTGGCCGCAATAAGGACAGTTGCTTTGATATGTTGGGAATACTGCGAGCCCTCTGATAACACGAGGGTTCAAAGTTCGAAAACCGGGCCATGTATCCAATGGCCCGGGCAGGTGCAATCTGGGACGACTAATACCCCAAGACCTTGTCAACCATATTGATCAGCGGTTCGCCGGCTTGATAGCGTTTCAGGTTTTCTGTAAAGATATCCAGGAGACGATCGATATAGTGAGGGGTTCCGCCAGCCACGTGGGGGGTGATAACAACATTGGGCATTTCCCAGAGGGGTGATTCTTCGGGCAGAGGTTCTGTTTCAAAAACGTCCAACCCTGCACCTGCAATTTTATCTTCCAGCAGCGCCCGGATCAGAAATTCTTCCTGGATCAGCGAGCCCCGGGCGATATTGATGATCACTGCGGTCTCCTTCATGGCTTCCAACTCCGCTTCGCCAATCAATCCATCCGTTTCAGATGTGCCTGCTGCTGTAACCACCACCCAGTCTGACATGGCCAGCATTTCGTGAAGCCTGTCTGGGCCAAACATCCGGTCCACAAACGGGCTGGACCGCTCCGGATTCCGTCTGACTCCCACGACCTTCATATTAAGAGCCTTGGCCTTTTCCGCGGTTTTTTCCCCGATCTTTCCCACACCGATAAGTCCCAGGGTGGTTCCTTCCAATTCTGTGATATCGCTTCTGCGCTTCCATTTTCCCTCGAACTGGCTCATCATATGATTATTGAGATTGCGGCTGAACGCAAAAATAAGGGCAAGGATGTGCTCTGAGATAGGAATCGCGTGAACCCCTGACGCATTTGTCAGAATCACATCACTTTGCGCGATTTCCGGAGACTTCAGCACCCGGTCGGCTCCGGCGCTGGCAAGTTGTGCCCATTTCAGATTAGGCAGCTTTGCGATCCAGGCATTCAGAAACAAACCCAGGAAAATCTCAAATTTCGGGCTCCTGGCAGTCATTGCTTCTGTCCACTCTTCCCGGCTCTTGATCACAACCACTTCAGCCCCGGGGGCGTATTCCTGTATGCGTTTGAGATGCCTTTCCAAAAACGTGTCCTCCCGTAGCATGAGACCGTAGAAAACAGCAATACCATTAATTTTTTTCCGTGTCATGTCAGTTCCTGGCAAAATTTTGAAGAATCGAATTTCTATTGCTATCGATGTATCTGTGACGGTTTTAATCTTCGAATTAGTGTATTTATATCGAAACTGGGAAAATAAGGAAAGCCAAACTGGACACTTCACAGGATAAAGATATATTTATGGGTTTCTTAAGTTTTCACTCAAACACAGGTTAAAAATGAAAAACAAATCAAAAAAAACCTTCCCGACCTGCGCGTCCTGCGAGATCGAGATGTGGAACAGGCGTTGTATTGTTGAAAATGGTGAGGTCTCAAAAGGATGTCCCACGGTTTCGCGCAAGAAGGTACTGCAGGCTGCTGATGAACTCTATAATAATCCAGAGCATCTCAAGTTCGCACGTCAGGCATCGATTCAGGAAGGAGATGGGTACGACAATAAGTTTGACAAGGAAAGCCGGTCTGTTGTCCTCAATCCGATCAAGACCCGGATTGTTGAAGTCTGCGAATTTGCAAAAAAAATGGCATATCAAAGAATCGGTCTGGCTTTTTGCATCGGCCTGGCCAGGGAGGCTGCGATTGTTGAGGAGGTTCTGCAGAACCACGATTTTGAAGTGGTCTCGGTAGTCTGCAAAGCGGGTTGTGTGCCGAAAGAGCGGATCGGGGTGAATAAAGAAGAGTTCATCGTCCCGGAAATTGGCGAAATGATACCCGGGGCCAGCGAAACCATGTGCAATCCGATTTTTCAAGCCGAAGTTTTAAACAATGAAAAAACCGACTTCAACGTCGTGATTGGGCTCTGTGTGGGGCATGACTCCCTGTTTTTCAAACACGCGGACGCCTATACAACAGTTCTGGCTGTTAAGGATCGCGTGACCGGTCACAATCCCCTGGCAGCCATTTACCAGTCGTCATCCTATTACCGCAAGATTATGCAATAGGCGGCGCTGACCTCCTCCTCGATAAAACCCGTCTCTGCGCATAAGGATTTAAAGATTTACTAAGTTTGCTTCACGAAAAACCGCCAAACTCGCCTGCCTCGCTCAAACATGGCTTATTTTCGCTTCGCTAAACTAAGAAAATCTAATAAATCCTTATAGGCTCGATCCAGGTTTCATCATTCAGTTTTCTGCAAAAACCTAACTAACAAGGATAGATGCGACTCACAGGGTCGCTTTCTATCCTCGGTTCAACCGGACATTGCTGAGAAAATTTACTTTTGATCAGAGAATTGATAGCATTCTCATCGAGCCTGTCACAAAATCGGATAATTGAGGAATCATAACAGACCCGTTATCAAGTAAAGCTGGCCTTGAGGCGAGTCGATGGTGTATAGTGGTGAGAGGTAATACAGTGAGTGTTCGTGAGAGTTTCACGATTTATAAATCTATGGGATAACAGCTGTTCTTTAATAAGCGGAACTGAAGACAATGAACCGTAATCTGAGAACTATTTTAATTGTCGATGACGATCTTGCCCTTTTGCAGATGTTAAGCCGGAAACTTCAGAAGAAATACCGGATCTTAACGGCCGATTCAGGCAGCAAAGCGATCACAATCCTCGATGATGAAGCGGTTGACCTGATGATACTTGATCAGACAATGCCCGAGATGTCCGGCTTTGATACATATACAGAGATCAACAGGAAGTTTCAGTATCCTCCCCTGGCGATTATGGCTACCGCATTTGGGAATCTGCATCTGGCGATCATGTTTATGAAGATCAAGGGTGCGGTCGATTTTATCCAGAAACCGATTGACTATAAAGTACTGGAACTGAAAATCAAACGGGCTTTTTCGATTTTCGACCTGCAAAACGAATTGCGGACTGCGGAAAAAAAACAGAGAGAGGCGGAAGAACGAATCAATGCTTCCTTGGCAGAAAAGGAAATCCTGCTGCAGGAAATTCAACACCGTGTTAAAAACAATATGAACATCATCTCAAGCCTGTTGAACCTTCAGATGGACGAGGCTGGAGACGAGAAAACCAGGGCGGTTCTGCAGGATAGTCATAATCGTATTCAAACAATGGCGATGATTCACGACTCCCTTTATCTCACTGATGATCTGTCATTTATCGACATGCAACCTTATCTGTCAAAACTTGGGGAAAATATCCTGAAAGGGTATACGACAGAAAACAAGATTCGTTTGCTGGTTGAAGCTGAAAACATCAAACTGGGAATCAGGCAAGCTTCTCCACTCGGCCTGGTTTTTAATGAGCTGCTCACAAATTCGATAAAATATGCGTTTCCGGAAAATGGTATCGGTGACGCCTCAATTCGGTTAAAGAAACTGGCTGATGGTTTTGAACTGACATACATGGACACTGGGATTGGCATTCCAGACGACCTGTTCAAACGGGAAACAAATTCGTTGGGGCTGAAACTGGTCCGAACTTTGGTCGAACAGCAGCTGAACGGTTCGATAGACATACAAGGTCAGAAGGGTGCGAAGTTTATCATCAAGTTTATGATTGCCTCATCTTAAATAAGGTATGGATAAAAAAAATCAAGTTAAAGTAGATAGGGATTTTGAAGATATTGTGGAACCGTACCTTGATCACATTCGCAACGATATCCTGCTGATGAGAGATTACCTGAATGAT
>JABGPJ010000021.1 GCA_018645005.1 Deltaproteobacteria bacterium
ACCACAGGTAGGTAAATAATCCAATGAGAACACCTTCCAGGATGAAGAAGGAAAATCTATTAGATGAGGCTTCTGGACGCACATCCATGATGGTTGCGAAATAGTCCGCTTTCTCATTTAAAAAGAGGCGAATCCGTTGAAATATAGCCATCTGTTTGTCTGCCCTCCCTATGTTTGATATCCAAAATCCTTCAGATCTGAACAGCCGGCAATTCTCACTGATACTCATTTGCCACCATTCCCAGCGAATCATTATTGGTGCTGTTGTTAAAAACTAGCAAATAATTCCAATTTTGTCATGTGTCAGGATCTTGATACGACAATCTCAATCCATCCACGTTAACGGTCGTGTCGAATTGAGGCTGTATACCCGCGAGTTAGTCCTGTTACGACATTTTCGATCCAGTCACGACGAAAAACTTGAACGATGATTTTTCTTTTCTTAACCTGAAATTGTAGTCAGAAAAATGGGGACCATTATACTCTTCAAGGAAAAAAAAATGAACGAAACTGAAACTACATTGAAACTGATTTCCGGAATTCTTTTGCGAAGTTTTATCGTCGCCGTAGTACTATTGATATTGTGGTTGGTGATTTGTCTTGCTCTTGGGGATTTTTGGTACCCTATCCACTCGCAGCTTTTGGATCTCACAGTACCTGAGGTAAAATTGCTTCATTATAACGGGATCATGTTTTTAAGAACATTAACCATTTGTTTTTTGTTTTGTCCGTTTGTGGCTATCGAAATGGTGGTTCGGTTCAAAAAAAAGCAATAGGGATTTTGTATTAACGATAATCTTCAAAAAACTAGTTGTTGATAGAACTTTTCAAACTTTAAATATATTGGGAGGAAAAATGATCTTAAAAAAACAAATTTTATATATAGCCTGCCTGCTATCCCTGTCGTTCGTTTTATTCACTTCGGTTACGTTGGCTGAAGATTCCCGAAGAACGTGTTTTAAGGTTGACAACATGTCTTGTGGTTACTGTATCGCTAAAATAAACAACAAACTAAAGACATTTGATGGGTATGTTGACATACTGGTAAACCTTGATCAAGGACTCGTAATGGTTGATCACAGACAGGATCTAACAGACAGTCAAATAGCAGAGGCGGTGACTTCCATTGGTTACCCGGCCAGGGTAGCGTTTGCATCGGAGTACGATCAACAAGCAACGATATCTTCAAACTCTCCCGGGTGGAGAGCCGGTTCAGATAGTTTTTTAGCCAAGTTAATGGGATTTTTTGAAAATTAGTGATTGCAAGCCGATGAAGGGATTGCAGAATAATAATCGATAAACGTGAGGATCAAATGGCCTATGATCAAGAAAAATATAGAAAAAAGCGGGAAAAAATTCTGGGGACAAAAAAAAAGCGGGGTCTTAGTTTCACCATGATTTCAACAATTGTTTCCATTGTTTTTATACTGGGACTAAGCATCCTGGTAATACCCCGCACTGTTGAGTATGTAGTTACCAGAAACCTTGATGATGTCATCTATAAACTGGAATCACAGGACAGATGGCCACATGAGGTTTTGGTTCACGTATCTGAATTGAGCGGAGTTGAAATGGCAATCGTGGACAGGAACAGCACACGACTTGTGATCACTTTTGATAGAAATATGGTTGATACCGATCGTTTTGCTTCTGTTTTCAGAATTCAAAAGCTTGGGGCCATTCAGCTCAATCGTATGAATCATCGACAAAGAGTCGCTAATCTTAAAGAGGAGGAGAGCCTTGAAACTTTATAATATTTCATTTAATAACCTTTGGCGCCGCAAAGGAAAACTGGTCTTTCTGGTTTTTGGACTGGTCATTGGAATTGCCACTATTGTAACGCTTCTCTCCATTACAGAAAGCATGTCGATGGACATAGAGGAACGTCTGGATAAGTTTGGCGCAAATATCGTGATGACACCAAAAAACGAGAATCTCCCCTTAAGTTATGGGGGAATAAGTCTGGGAGTTGTGAACTACACAGTGACTGAATTTGATGAGACCAGCTTAGCGGATATCAAGACGATCAAAAACAGTCGAAACCTCGGGATCATAGCCCCAAAAGTTCTTGGGCCGATAAGTTTACGAGGTAGAGATGTATTGCTTATGGGAGTTGATTTTAAAAAAGAGCGAAAACTTAAGGCCTTCTGGCAGTTTAAAGGAAAATTCCCAGTACGTCCGGATGAAATAGCGATTGGTTCCCAGGTTGCTTCGGCATTCAAACTTGCAACCAGGGACACATTACTGATTTCAAACAGGGTCTACACAATTTCTGGTATTCTGCTGGAGACAGGATCTTCCGAAGATAGTGTTATCCTGGTAGATCTTCATGAAGGCCAGAAGATCCTTGGAAAAGAAGGGAAAATTACCATGGTCGAGGTGGCAGCTTTTTGTAGAGGGTGCCCGATCACTGAAATGACCCTGCAGTTAGCGGAAAAATTCCCCAATGCCAGGATTACAACGATGAAACAGGCTGTGATGTCCAAGATGCAATCTATCGACATGGTCAAATCCTTTGGTCTCGGTGTAACCGTACTCGTCATCTGCATTGGTGTGCTGCTCGTCTTTACCACAATGATGGGTTCGGTGAATGAGCGAACCCGGGAGATCGGAATATTTCGTGCCATCGGATTCAGGCGTGGCCATGTGATGCAGATCATTCTGCTCGAAGCGATGATTGTCGGACTGCTGGCTGGTTTAATTGGTTTCTTTGGGGGGAGCGGTATCGCATTGTCTGCACTTCCTTTTGTGGTCAAAGGGGGAACTTTTGCGGGACCCAACGGACTAATTGGCGGAATATCAATTCTAGCGTCAATCTCACTTTCTCTCGTAGCAAGCTTATATCCAGCCATAAAAGCAAGTCGACTGGACCCGAGTGAAGCGTTGCGATCCATCTAACAAAATTTTGCAGCAATCATATAGAGAGGATTATTATGACGATTGAACATCTAATACAAGTCGAGAATATTAGGAAAGAGTATTTATGGGGAAGCTCCACAATTCCTGCCATCAAGAATATGGATTTTGTAATAGACGATGGTGAGTTCATCAGCATCATCGGACAATCCGGGTCTGGTAAAAGCACACTCCTTTCCATATTGGGGGGATTGAATCATCCAACTAAAGGACAGGTGTTTATTGATACACTTGATGTTTATGAACTCACGAGCGAACAGCGAGCAGATTTCAGAAGCGAGTATATAGGGATTGTTTTCCAGTCTTTTCAGCTGATTCCTTATTTAACAGTACTTGAAAATATAATGTTGCCCATGGTAATCACCAACGGAAAAACCGCTGAGAAAAGAAACAAGGGCATGGCGGTTCTGGATAAAGTGGGACTTGCAAATAAGGCCGATCGGCTGCCTGATCAGCTATCCGGCGGGGAACAGGAAAGAGTAGCAATCGCAAGGGCCATTGTAAATAAACCACCGATACTTCTGGCCGACGAGCCGACAGGTAGCCTGGACACCGGAACGGCGGAAGAGGTGATGGAATTGCTCAAGCAGCTGAATGATTCGGGGCAAACCATCATCATGGTCACTCATAATCCTGAAATGTGCCGTTATTCCCATAGAACAATCAACGTAAAAGATGGGGAGTGCTAAAAGATTCGACAAAAAATGATTTGGGAAATAGTGGATTGGACTTATTCTTGAACTTGTATAAGAACTTTAGAAATCTTTCGTTGTTCAAAAAAAACTAATTTCAACCTATTATAAGGGACAGTCAGGCAGTGTAGAGGTGAG
>JABGPJ010000110.1 GCA_018645005.1 Deltaproteobacteria bacterium
GTTCGACTGGATACTCCTTTGTGTATCCATAGCCGCCGTATACTTGAACGCTATGGCTGCACACTTCCCATGCTTTGTCAGTGATATACCCTTTAATAATAGGAGTCAGGATTTTGATGATTTTCGTTGTCAGCTGCTTTTCCTCTTCATCATTTGAGGTTGCAACGGTGTCAAAACAAGATCCTGAATAATAAATCAGGCTGCGCATCCCTTCGATATATGCCTTTATGGTCAACAGTTGCCGTCTGACGTCCGGATGTTGACTGATGGGAACCCCAGCTGCCTCTGGCGCTTTTACGTTGGCCCCCTGAATCCTCTTTCTGGCATAGTTCAATGCACTAAGATAGGATGTGGTAGCAAGGCAGAATCCTTGTTGACCGACCAGTTGTCGGGCCTCATTCATCATGACGAACATGCCACTCATACCTTTGTTCTCAGTTCCTAAAAGTGTTCCCAGACACTGGTTTTTGCCACCCAGTGTTTAAGAGGCAGTTGAATTACCGTGCAGCCCAATTTTCTCTTCAATTCCTGTACAAACGACATCGTTGAACTCGCCCAGACTACCATCCTGATTGACACGGTATTTAGGGACCAGAAAAAGAGAGATCCCACTGGTGCCCGCAGGTGCGCCTTCGATGCGTGCCAGAACCGGATGGATAATGTTTTCAGTCAGGTTGTGTTCTCCACCGGAGATGAAAATCTTGTTTCCGGTGATACTATATGTTCCGTCATCGTTCTTCTTGGCACTCGTAATCAGAGCGCCGACGTTTGAGCCAGCTTCCGGCTTGGTTAACAGCATAGTTCCTGCCCATTCAGCAGACATCATCTTTTTTAGATACAATCGCTTTTGCTCCTCTGTCCCGAAATGCCCAACAAGCTTGGCTGCACCGTGTGTCAACCCGTTATACAACATGAAAGATAGATTTCCACCTGTGAAAAATTCATTAGCTACCAGGGAGAGTGTATGAGGCATCCCGCCACCGCCGCATTCATCCGGATCATCTGACATGGCCAGCCAATCACCTTTTCTGTGCAGTTCATAAAATTTATGAAACGATTCGGGCACTTTTACCGTTCCATTCTCGAAAACACACCCTTCATCTCTCAATTCTTGTGTGGGTAGCATTTCTTTTATTGCGAGTTGGCGAGCTTCAGAGATTATCATATTGATCATTTTTTTGTTGAAGTCAGCAAACTTCTCATGTTCACTCAGTTTTTCGATCTCCATCTGCTCATACAGGACAAATTCAATATCTCTTAGATCTGCAATTTATTGTGCTATAAAACGTCACCCCCTGTTTAATTTCTGATTGACTATTTATCCGATCTCTCGGTGCCTGTTACAGTAATAATATTTCCCAGAAAAAAGTGACATTTCTGACGATTGTTCAGACATATCTTCCACCCCAATTCACTGATAATATCGGGATGTAATTACGTAGATTATCGCATCCAAATGTACTGATTCTGAAGGTGTCAGTCGATCTGGTTCTCTTTTTTGCATGATTGACACTGTATAAAAAGTCAAGAATGCTCTTTAAGTAAGTATGTCTTTGACCACAAAATGCGGTATCGCTTTAATTAAAGGATGGAGGGAGCGATTTGGGTAACAAATAGAAAAAAGAACCGAAATCATAGGGCAGGTTGATAAGGAAGGAAGATGCTGAAGGTAGCGCCCCCATGGGGGTTGTTTTCGGCACTGATAAATCCGTTATGCTGTGTGACGATTTCGCTGCAGATGGCCAGTCCAAGACCTGTCCCACCCGCGCCTGTTTTTGTGCGAGTGCTTTGACTGAACTTTTCGAAGATCGTATCAAGCTCGTTCTCTGGAATCCCAACGCCTTGATCAGCAATAGAGATTTTCAAGCCCGGAACCTTTTTATCCGGCATTTTTAAATCTTCCGCTGCAAACTGAATCTCTATCTGTCTGCCTTCAGGCGTGAACTTGATGCCGTTTGACAGTAAATTTCGAAAAACCTGCTCGATGCGTATATTGTCACAGATAATTGTTGTCAGGATATTCGAACTCGGGATTTTGAAATCAAGTTGAATCGTTTTTTCTTCAAGCTGCTGGTGCATGTCCGTAATAGTATTCTTCAGAATCCAGGTTAAATCATATTCTTCCATATAATAGGCCATCTTCCCAGATGTCATGAGAGAGAGATCCATTAAATCATTCAATAATACCATCAACCTGTTGCCACTGTCGTATATCTTGCTAAAAAAACTCGCCAACTTCTCCTTGGGCGCGGTCTCTATCTTTGTCATCCCAAACTTGGAAAAGTTCAAAATTTGATGCATGGGTGTTCTAAGTTCGTGAGACATATTTGTTAGAAATTCGCTTTTTGCCTGGTTGGCTCTCTCAGCGGACTCTTTAGCTTCTTTCAAATCCCCTGTTTGCGCGGCTACCATATTTTCCAGATCTGTTTGATGTAGTCGTAGCGTTTCTTCTGCAGACTTGTATCGAGCTTCACTGGTTCGAAGTTGTTTTTCAATCGCTTTTCGACTGAGTGTGATATCGATGGCGACCTGCAATTCAATCTGTTTGATCGGTTTGAACAGGTATCCATAGGGGGACAAGCCTGTTGCCCGGTCAATGGTCTCTTCGTCGGTATGGGAAGTGAGAAAAATAATGGGGATGTTTTGTTCTTTTAATATTTCCTGAGCTGTTCGGATTCCGTCATAATCACCCGGTATGGAGATGTCCATGAGAATGATGTCTGGTTTGACAGTTTTTACAAGACGAATTGCCTCCTCTCCGCTACAAGCCTCTGCTGCTATTTCATATTGAAGGTTAAGCAGGTAGGTTTTGATCAGAGATAATATTATAGCCTCATCTTCAACAATCATAATTCTGGACATAGACAACCTCTGATTGTGTTTGCGATCCACTTCTGAATAACCGCTTAATGATAATTCGTTTATTTGCTCAGGAGGTTAAAATCCGTTAAACCAAGGTATAACTTTCAACCCGCTTTCCGGAAGGGAAGAGTCAAAATCGATGGTACTTTTATGAATATATAGCTTATCTTTCTTTCTAAAAAGGATTTGGATTCCATCAACGACAATCCTGTTATCCCCCTCATTTTGTTCGTCCAGAACAATTTTTAGTCGACTCCCTTTTCACCCCAATCCGCAGAAAACAATCCGACACGAGTTGATGCCGCGGTTCCTCAGAATTAATGTCAGTTGGGTCTTTGCCTTCTCGGTGATACTGACCTCTATCATTTCGTGAGTCCTTGTCTGACCTGGTTGCCTGTTAATTGAAGAATATTCAGCTTGAGGCTTCTTTTTATTCATCCTGATAATGGAAGCCCTCATTTATAAAGACCAATTATAGCTGTTGCTGGATTGAATTTCCATGGAAAAACGCGGGGACGACATCAAGTCGGAGATATTCGGATGGTTTTCGGGCCAGTAGTCGAAATACACATCGGGAAGCAATGAGTCCCGATGTGTACTAACACAGATCACTTCTTCTTTTTCTTGCCTTTCTTCTTTGCTGCGACTGCTTCACAAAGATTTTTCCCTGGCCTGAATTTCGGGACGACTTTGGCGGGAATGCTCATTTTCTTGCCTGTCTGGGGATTGCGGCCCGTGCGTGCGGCACGTTTCGCGGTTGTAAAAGTACCAAAGCCAATAAGCGTCACATTTTTTCCTTTGGACAGGGATTCCTTAATGTGCAGCATGGTGGCATTAACTGCCTTTTCTGTTTTAGCTTTTGTCAGATCAGCATCTTTTGCGACAAGAGCGATCAATTCAGCTTTTGTTAAATTTTTGCTCATTTTTTCTCCAGTCAGTAATGTCAAAGGATTTTGACGTTACGTTATTGGTTTAAAGCTAGTGAAGAAAGGTTGATAAGAGGTTTATACAGTCAAATTGATAAAGTCAAACTTTTTTTGTAATTTATTAAAAAATATATCCAATAAATCAGATTGTTATCAGGAAAAAATAAGATAGAATACCTATGAACCCTTTTTCTAAAGGGCTTAAGGAGAATTACTACCCTGTGAAATCCTGTTTGACGGAGCTCTAGCAATGTTTAAAAAAATTAAATGGATATTTCAGAGGAAACTGCAAAAAACGGGAAAATGCAATAAAACCGGGATACTAACTTATTCTGAAATTAGATGGTTTTTTTGACATGATATATGCATCTTGGGATATTTAGATTAATTTATTGTTATATAAAGTAATTGTGTTTGATTATTCGACGAAATCGTCAGATTGTTCGACAAATCGGAAACAGAATCGAATGAGAAAATTCAATAAACGTCCGAATTTCCGTTTGAAAATAACCCTGCTGGACTTTCAGGAGGTCGTTTTTAGAAATTCCGAAGAGGATTTAGATCGGGATGGATTTCTTATAGCCAGGTGTTTTGCTGATTCGATGTTGGGAACTCATTCCTGTATCTGTCCTGAAACATCGGGTTCAGTGAAATTGAAAAGGGTTTTTCGGAAATTGTAACGTCGGCAGGGGTTAAATTACTTGCCGAGAATGGTGCCAGGCCGTTATAGATGAACTGTGATGGCCAGTAGCACAATGATATTTGTTAAACTCCAAACCGCGAGAAAGCCATGAAAAAGGTGATTCTACTTTTCAGCCTCTGCTTCTTTTTAAGCAGTATCCTGTACGCTGCATCAAAGGATCCAGTCGCTGTATTGTTTCAAGTAAAGGGAAAAGTTGAGTATACGAAAAACGGACGCAAGTGGAAAAAAATCCGGCACAGTAAGTTTCTGTTTGCCGGTTACCAGATCAGATCTGGTAACAATAGTTCCGCCAGGATCACCATCCAGGAAAGCGGCAAAAATTTACAACTTGGCGCATCTGCTCATTTTGATGTCGTAGCCAACGGTTTGCAACCTAGAAAGGGGAAGCTGACTGTACGTGACTCTTCCAGTAAGCTGGCAACGGGCTTAATGAAACGATTTACCAAATCCCAAACCTACACCACCGTCAGACGGAGCCTGGAGAATAAAGCCGGAGTCAGAATTAATACTGTTCGTAAAGTCTCTCTCACAGATGCTTATCCTTACCTCGCCTGGGAGAATCCAGGCAGTAAGTACAATTTTGAACTGAAGATCGGGCAGCAAACCCAGCAGATCTCGTCAACTTCCGATTTGATAGTCAGGGCCAGGATCAGCCCTTTCAAAGGAACAAAGAATTATCATATTAATGTTCTCGAAAACGGCAAAGTTGTCGCCTCTCTGCAGCCTTATAAGAGTAGAGGCGAAATGAAAAATCATAGTCTTACCTGGCTCGGAGATGCGCAGAAAGCAGATTTAGAGGGAAAAATCGATGATATCAGGGAGACCTATGGTGCAAAATCCTTTATGCTTGGCAGCCTTTTCGAAAAACAGGACATGTGGGTTGCTGCTATGGATCAGTACCAAGCCTACTTGAATGACAATCCTGATGATATCGAGATGACCCCTTATCTCTTCAGGGTTTATAAAAGACTGAAGCTGAACAAGCAATATAAGGAAGGACTTATCAACTGGCAAAAAGCCATGAAAGAGTAAGCTTTTCGAACGATCTCCCACCTTAAAAAAGGGGGCCTTAGCCCCCTTTGAATCATTCCGCACATGACCGTCATTTTTCCTGCAGAACTTATTTGTCAATCAACTGAAATGAATCAGGTTTAAACTCAACTGTCACACCGTTATACTTATTCCGATATTCTTTTACCGGACTTGTTTTATCTGCTAAATTTATCCAATTATTAATCTTCTTTGTCTTTCTCTCGTTGAAAACGGCTTTGAGAGGCTGCGGTTTGGGAAAAAAACTCCAGATCATGGGTTGTGTAATTTGGAATGGAAATAATTGTTGAAGGGATTAAGAAAGAGTTGAAAATCCTGCCTATTACAGTATAATCGGTGCAGCAAGACACTAATTCATCCGGCATTAAGGGACAGCAGTCTCCTAATTCAGGGCAGATTTTTTGGCTCCGGAAACGACGTTCCCGGCGTTGCTAACTGTCGATCAGTCGATTACCAATAGGGTCGTCTTTGACAGAAAAAACGACTCCAGTGAGGTGGAATGAGCTACTTTGACTATACCGATCTTAAGCATTTTGTTCATGATCAGGAAATGATTGAACTATTATGTTACGACAAAACGTTTGAAGAGTTGCTTGAGCTGTTTACAAAAGATGATTTTCTGCAGATCGATGATCGCATGAGCATACCATTTTTTGCTGAAATCAGGGACTATCGTGGTGCTATCGAGGTGGATAGTCCTGATAGTAAATGGCTTGTGAAGCCGATTCGGGGGGATGATCAAATTGAGACGGAAATGGCGATGATCGTATACTTCATTGACATCTTCACTCAATCGCTGTCGGTGCCTGCCATTTTAACCAAAATCGATGGCACACTATACAGGGCTACAAAAATGATCATGAAGGCAGAGCAGCTCTCGGGGGCCAACTATACTGTCTATCCTGAGCTGCAGGAACAACTGTTGCTGGATATGATCAATCGATGGATTTATTGTGACGAAGACCGCAATCCCAACAACTATTTGATTCGGTATAACTCAAAAAATCAGAATCTCATTCTGGCCATCGATTTTGGTAACTGTGATCTGCTGGCGGAAGAGATCAAGATCAAGGGACTGGCAAAGGAGTTCGGTTGGCAGCGAAAAGAAAAAACGCGTTACCTGACACCCCTAAAAAGTGAACATTTTTTGAAATACGGCATGGACTTTTATGAGATGCGGTTTAGATATTTTGAAAAGCTGACCGATGATTTTCTTATGACTTTGGGGCTGAAGGCACTTCGTTTTGAAACGGAAAAAGAGCGCTATGCTCAGATAATTACAAAAAATATTTTACGAAGAATCGGTTACGTGCACAAGTACTTCACTGCAAAAATCCCAAGTGTGCATGAAGAAAACGTCGTTGACAGCGGCATGGGAAAGACATTTCAGAGTTTGTGAGAGGGACTGAGGGCATTTGTTCCAATTAAAACCACATAAATTTTTCACTGAAGAAAAAACTATTCGAAAGGAGAAGACCTAATGAGACTGTTAACCCGCGCTGATTTCGATGGTCTGGCCTGCGCATCACTGTTGGCTGAAAAGGGGGTTGTCGATGAGTATTTTTTTGTTCATCCCAGAGATATTCAAGCAGGGAAAATTGCAGTATCGGACAATGACATACTTGCCAATGTTCCCTATACCGTTGGTTGTGGACTCTGGTTTGCCCATCATTCGAATGAGGAGACGCGGATTGAAGTCGAAAAAATGAATTTTGAAGGAGCTTCTCGTCAGGCGCCTAGCACAGCACAGGTAATCTGGGACTATTTTGGAGGGGAAGAGACGTTTGGTGATCATTTTCTCCCCTTGGTGGGAGCAGCCAACAAGGTGAACGCTGCGGTTCTGTCCCTGGATGATATCTTACTGGCGGAAGAGTGGATTCTACTGGCATTTGTTATCGACCCACGCACTGGATTGTCTCAGATAGATGACTACAAAATTTCAAACGACCAGTTTTTTCTGGATATGATTGACTACTGTCGGACCAAGACCATCGAGGAGATTTTGCAGATCCCTGATGTGCAGGAGAGAGCCAATCGATACAATGAGCAGCAGATCCTTTTTAAAGACATGTTGCGCAGGTGCTGTCAAAATGAAAGAAATGTTGTCGTCACGAATCTTTTAAATGAAGATACCGTTTATTGTGGAAACCGGTTCATCGTTTTCGCCAGTCATCCGGATCAGAATATCGAAATCAGGCTTGAATGGGATGAAAAACGGGAAAACGTCTCTATTTCCTGCGGACACAGCATTCTGAATCGAACGAGCCGCACCGATGTGGGAAAGCTCATGTTTGAATTCGATGGGGGTGGACATGAAAAAGCGGGTTCCTGCCGGGTTGCCAAGGATCAATGGCAGAAAGCCCTGGAACATATCTTGGAGAAAATGAAGCAGGACGGCTAAAGAGTGACGACGTTGACCATGCTGCAAACCAGTTTTGGGGTACATTTCAGAGAGTCCTGAAAGTACTGAACCATAACATGTATCCCTACCTCCCATACTCCAGAATTTCTGAAAAACCACGGCTTATCAATGCACAAATCGACTCCTGGCTTTCAATTGACAGGCTATCTCACAGATGAACGAGCCTTCATTTTCGCGGGTCCGGAGCAACCAAACCAACTTTTTTGTTTGACTTAAGAATCAATAACGTCTAAAAAAACTCTACATAGACGCAACCAAAAGGGTTGGTTTAATTTTGGTTTAACACCTTTAAAAAAATCCGCTGATGTAAACAAAAATTGTGCTTACATCAATAAAACCCTGTTTTTCATCGATCAACGACTATCGAAACTGTAATATTCTTAAGACCTTGTCCACTATTTCCAGGGGAAGGGAATCGAAAAGTGACGATAAATTCTGCGCCACGCTGGGCGAAAGCAATGAAAGGCCGTTGACGCATACATCCGGATGACCTGATCTTGGCACTTTCCTTATTTGATTGGTTACCGAATTCTGTTTGTTCGGTAATGTGAACAACTTATCCCAACAAACATCTTTTTTCGAGCGTTGGATTCCAAAACTGAGGCGAGACTGTTTTGAATTTCCGAGTACTTTTTTTTCGATTACCGATCATACTGAGTCTGTTTCTGTGTTCCGGATTCGATTCATTCGGATTGCAGGAGAGACTGATTCGGATTTCGCCTATTTTGATAAAATGGAACGCAGACGCTCAGATGTTTCGGGCCTATTTCGATGTGACAAACGATACCTCTGAAGATGTTGAACTGAGCAGTATTATCATTTTTAAAATCGGTAAATTCAGGCGTTGGAGGGGTGCGCGCATTCCGAATGTCAAGGCAAAACAAACCGGCACATTCAAGATTTCCTTCGCTCCCGGGATTATGCTGAAGAATGAGTATGCGTCCATTACAGTAAATATTTACGGTAAAGATTATACAGGGCTGATAGACTATTCGTCGAGATATGTGAAAATTAGTTCACGTAGCGTGATTGCTGATGGAAAAACCAAGATTGAACTCCTTGAGTCAACACCAAAAACAGTTGCGGTGCTCCCAAAAACGACTGAAACACCCCAAAAAGAGACTGAAACACCCCAGCTAAAAAAGCGGTTGATTGATCTGGGAGCTGCAGATGAAAGACCCCAACTTTTGGCAACGGAGCGCTTTCAAAACGCCTTGCTTGAACAGGTAACATCTGCTGAAAAAAACCTCCTGGCTGAGGAAAAAGACGTCAAACCCCCTGTTGTCGAACCGCCCTCCCCACCTGAAATGTTTACCGTTACCCCCGGTAAGTTTCAGAATCGGCTGACCTGGAAACCGGTGGCAGACGCAACCGCATACAATTTGTACTGGGGGAAGTCGGCGGAGTTAACGCGTGAGAATGGAATTAAAATTGAGAATGTCGAGAGCGGATTTGTTCATTCTGATTTAAATGAGCCGATTTATTTCCATTATATCCTGACGGCTGTGAAGGATGGACTTGAAAGTGAGCCAGAAACAGAAGTGGCAGGAAAACCTATTGTGCCGCCCCAAGGTGCACCACAGCTGACGATCACGGATGGAGACGAAAAATTGCTGTTGAGTTGGACGACTGTGGAAAATGCCACGAAATACGATTTGTATTGGGGGACAACTCCAGACGTGGTTCCTTCAGATGACAACAAAATAGTCTTGCAGGGAAACAACTTTGAGCATACAGGGCTCAAGAACAAAAGCTCCTACTATTATATCATCGCGGCGGCGAATTCCGATGGAGAAGGTGAAATGTCAGTGGTTTCAACCGGGATGCCTAAACCACCGCCGGTGCTTGAAGCGTCTGTGTCAGAACTGATGGAAGGTGTACAGCTGGATGATTTTCGATCGATCAAAACCGATTCTGCGCTGCTTGTGACTATTAGTGATGCCAATCTGGAAAAAGAGGCGAGTCTGAAGCGGGCGGAGGATCTAAAAGCGCTGGATATCAGTTCACGGGACAAACTCATTGCTCTTTACATCGCAGAAGGGAAATCGGAGTCTGTTGCCAAGGCGTTGTCAGGACAGTTGTCGAAGGAACCCGAAAACCTCAATCTATCTCTATCGCTGTCGAAAGTTTACCACGAACAGGGTGATATTAAAGCGGCATTGAAGGTCTTGAACTCATCCTTAAATCGAATCTCTCTTTCAGCCCGGATCGCACTAAACCAGGAGCTGAAAACGTCCGTAAAAAAGGGTGAGAGTACGCTGACAACTAAATCTGAAGAGGCCTATCTGGCCGACGAATTCTCTAAGCTGGGAGTTTCCCTGCTTGAAAAAAAGAAATATATCGAAGCGCTGTCGGCATTTTCATCCCTCTACTCCCTGTCCCAGGATTATCCGATGGTCAAATACTATCTTGGGCTGAGTCGTCATGGAATGAAGCAGTACAACCAGGCCAAACAACTGTTTGTTGAACAGGCCCAGGGGGATCTCAAGAAAAAGCAATTGATCGATGACCTCTCTGCCTTGACCCTGGTTCTAGCCACAACCCTGGATCTGCCGACGATCAAGAACACAAGGGACCAATTCATGGCAATGCAGCAGGAGGAGAATACACCAGAGGAAGTGCAAACCATTGCTGAGCAGGTCACCACGCTGGATCGATTGCTTGCAGAAGCGGAAAAAAGACGGCTGGCTGGTCTGCCGGATTTGCGAATTGTTATGTCTGACGATTTTGACAGAGCGGAAATTCAGTCAGGTCAGAAAATTCTCTTTGCTTTTACTGCGATGAACTTTGGGAAGGTAAAGAGTGAGCCATTCAAGGTTTATTATCAATTTAAGCATGAACAGGGAATGACATTCGATATTCCATCTTTTGACCGTTTTCTAGCTCTGGAATCCAAACTGGCTCCGGATTCAAAAAAAGCTTCCCGCAGCTGGGAAAAAGAGCTCATCATCCCGGACGGTGTAGTGCCAGGAAAATACCAGTTGATCGCAAACGTTGAACAAACAGAAGGCAAGGGAGAGGTCACTTTCGATAATAACCGCGCACAGTCTGCTATGGCGATTTCAATCATACCGCCCATTGCCGACCTGAAAATCGGGTTTATCAGCAAAATGGCACCTATGCCCATAACATCAGGTCAGAAAATTGACTTGGGCCTGATCGTTACAAATAAGGGATTCAAAGATAGTCCACTTTTTGAGGTAGACTATTTTCTGGAAAAAGAGGGCGGGTCAACCATTGACCTGAAAGTATCTGATAAGAAAGTATCAGTTCCTAAAGAAAATAAGAGTATTACCTGGAAAAAACAGCTGACCATTCCGGGTAATGTTTCAGAAGGACAATATCAGATTCAGGTTCGAATTCGGGTGGTGGACAAAGCAGCTGAACTTGACAATAAAAACAACACCGTTGCATCGGGGTTTAAATTAAACTATACTCCTCCCTACAGCGATTTGGCATTGAAATTTGAGCAGGAACCGGCAACTCAGGCCCTTATCGGGGGGCAATCATTTTCCACCGGAATCGGGCTTGAAAACAGCGGAAATGCTGCGAGTGCTGAGGGGAAAGTCGTTTATCAACTAAAAGGCGAAAAGGGATCGGTGATCCTCTTGAAAGAGGATCACCGCTTTTCAGCCTTGAAAAAAGATCAGCCTCCGATCGTAGTGTCCCGTAAATTTCAACTACCGGAAAAATTTCCAAAAGGGATTTATCAGTTAGTGGCAACAGTGGAACTCGATGATAATCAATTGGAAAAGAATCTTGAAAATAACAGCATCGTTTCTAAAACTCGGCTGACCATTACGCCATCGTACAGCGATCTAGCCCTGCAATTTTTGCAGGAACCAGTGACACAAGCCCTTGTTGGGGGTCAAACGTTCTCGACCCAGCTTAGGCTTGAAAACAAAGGCAATACTGAAAGCACTAAGGGGAAAGTCGTTTACCAGTTGAAAGATGCTCAAGGAGGAGTGACCATTCTGGAAGATGACTCGTTTCCTGTCCTGAAAAACGATCAGCCTCCAATGACTTTGACACGTGAATTTCAACTGCCGGAAAAATTTCCCAGGGGCGTGTACCAGATAACAGCCAAATTGGAACTTGACGACAATCACCTGGAAACAAATTTTGAAAACAATAGCATTGTTTCCAAGAACCAGCTGACAATTGTTCCTTCGTACAGCGACCTTGGACTAACACTTGAGATAGAAGACCGGGAACAACCGCTGACGCCGGGAGACTCGATTATAATCAAGGCGAGGTTGAGCAACTCTGGGAACAGAGATACAAAGGATATTGAAGTGTCCTACTATCTGAAAACCCGATCCGGTCAGGAAATTGAAATCCCTCAAGCTGACCAAATCGCAAATGTAAGCCCGGGGTCTGAAAAAGGACTTGAAAAAGTGATTCTGATTCCTGAAGATTTAGCAGTCGGTTTGTACCAGATTGTGGCCGAAGCAAAAATGGACGATTCTGAGTTTGAAGAAAACGTCCGCAACAATAATGACCGGTCTCCATATATCTTTTCCTATGTCAAACCAGAACCGGTGGAGGCGCCAGTTCTACAAGCTACAGAAGAAGTACAACCGGTAATCGAGGAGGACAAACGGAACAACTGGTTGAGGCACGCTTCAGCTATCAGCCTGGCTCTGGGATCAGCCTGGCAGGCGCAAAAAGAGGACAAGAAATTTCAGGACGCGAAAGACAGAGAAAGTGAGCTCGAAAGTCAATACGGCAGCAGTCAAACGGATGCGCAGGTATCCATCATCAGCACAGAATTGGAGAATAACCGCAACCAGATGGATCTTTATGCACAAAACACAAATCTGTGGGGGGCACTTGCACTGGTGGGGGTTGGCTGGGAGATTTACAACATATTTTTCTGGTCACCGGATGAACCAGCAGCTGCTCAGGCGGATGCTGGTTCCAGTGCAGACGACAGCGGGTCGCTCATATCCAATAAGTGGATGCACGCCTCGGCGATCAGTGTGACTTTGCTATCGGTCTGGCAGTCTCAATTGGAGGTCAAAAAATATAATGATCTGTCTGATGAAAATGACGACCTGAACACCCAATATCAAACTGCCAACTCAGCAGAGGAAGTTGCCAATATTAGTAACAAGATCTCCAGCAACCGGACCGAAATGGAAAGCCATATTGCCAATGCCAATATTTTTGATGGTGTGACACTAGTTGCTCTGGGATTGGAATCCTATCTATTGTGGAAGGCCTTCACAGGCACCGACACCGAGAGCGCCAACCTTCAATTTCGAAATCCTGAAGGGTTTCAGTTGAAACCCTATTTTGCTTATAGAAAAGTAGGTTTGAACCTTAATTACACTTGGTAAAACTGCTTAAAGCCCGAAAATGAAAAAACCAATTAATTATTGCACCCGGATCTTTTTCATCCTGAGCTGCTTTACCATCCTGTTTTCAGGATGCCGATCAGTTGATGATGGGGGCAATGCGGTTTCTCTGGCCGCAATTAAAGTTACGCCGTCGAGCACCTCTCTGGATGCCGGGCAAGTGCTGCAACTGTCTGCAGCCAGGTTGTACACTAACGCCACCACTGAGGATTGTTCCAGCGAAGCAACCTGGACCTCTTCTGCAACAACAGTTGCGACTTTCAGCGCTTCAACCAATGGTCTACTCAGTGCGAATGCAGCTGGAACAACGACCATCAGTGCCACATGCAGCGGGGTCACTAAAACCTATACGATGACAGTTCTGGGTGCGGCCACACTCGTAACTCTGGAAGTGTCCCCTGTCAATAAAACTATTGCAAATACGACCAAGCTGATTGTGGTTGCCACAGGTGTGTATTCTGACAATTCAGTAAAGGACCTGACGGACTTGGTTCATTGGACTTCATCTAATGACGCAATTGTATCTTTGGAAAGAAGCAATGGCAGCAACTCGATTCAGGTAAAAGCGAATAGTGCTGGGTCGGGTGAGGCAATAACAGCCAGCTATGCGGGGATAACTGGATCTGCCACCATCAATGTCAGTGCTGCGACCATCTCGTCCGTGACGGTTACGCCAGTGAATCCGTCTTTGGCAGTTGGTGCCCGATTAAGTATCAAGGCGACAGGTTTGTATAATGACGACACGGTTCAGGAAATAACCGATTTTGCGACCTGGAGTTCATCTAATACAACTGCAGCCATTGTTAGTAATATTAACAACGGTGTGACCGATGCTCTGGTCGCGGGAGCCGCTACGATCACTGCTGATGGGGGGACAACGACTGTCACCGTTGGTTCCGCTACATTAGATTCGATCGAGGTTTCCCCACTCACACAGAGTATGGTAGTGAACTCCAATGTGAAGTGCTCAGCCATTGGCATCTACTCGGATAATACGACCATCGATCTGACCAGCCAGGTTACCTGGAGTAGCTCTGATACTGAACTGTTGAGCGTTGACAATACACAACGCAATAAGGGGAACGCAACTGCCATCGCTGTGGGAACTGCATATATCAGTGCAAGTTTGCCTGGTAGCACGAAAGGAGCAAGTGCTGTCATTACCATTGCAGATTTGACGCTTTCGTCGATCGAGGTGACCCCTAAAAACCCCGAATTTGCAGCCAATCTTGATCTGGATTTCAAAGCAATAGGTGTTTTCAGTAACGGCTCTACAGAGGATTTAACAGATTCCGTGATCTGGAGTTCTTCGGCTCCAAGTATCTTGAAAATCAACAATGCATCTCAAATCACAGGACAGGCTCGCAGCCTGGCGGCAGGAACGGCAACAGTGACGGCAACATTCGGATCAACCAGCGGAACGTCATCCGCCACGGTTTCAACTGCGACGTTAAGTTCCATCCAGATCACCCCACCCGGCAGTAGTCTGGCAAGTGGATATAAACGCTGGTTGACGGCAACCGGCATTTTTTCTGATAACAGCACCTTTGATTTAACCCGTTATGTTTCCTGGCAGTCCACCCTGACTCCTGTAGTGATGAATCACATAGCCCCCTTTCAGGGGGTGGCAATTGCGACCGCATCCGGATCAACACCAACAATAACTGCCAGTTTCAAAGGAATGAATGGTCAAGATGGCACCATTAGCGGGACGACAACTATTACAACCACAACCGCGACATTAAGCTCCATCGAAGTCGCCCCCGGCAATCCGAGTTGTGTGGCTGGGATAAATACCAAATTCACTGCAACGGGCATTTTTTCAGACAGTACGACTTTGGATATGACCTCCTTTGTTGTCTGGAAATCGTCTGATATAGCTGTCAGTATTGCCAAAAATGCGATTGGTGTCCAGGGACATTTCCAATGTGTCAAAGCGGGTACGGCGACCGTTACAGCTGCATCAGGAACGACCAGCGGGACAACAACTTTGTTAGTATACTAGCCGGGAATGGGCGGAGGAAATATTAAAATGGATACAGAAACATAACCCAATTTGCAAATAAAGAAGAAAACACAATTGGAATAAGTATCAAAGGTAATTCTAAACCGTAATCGTCACAATGTTTGATTAACTGTTAAAATCAAGATCGAAATCATGGCTATTAAAATGCAAGCGAACTTTTCGTACCAAAAACCGGGTCAGAAAAGTCCTAAGAGGGACTTTTCGGCCTTGGGGCTGTGTCATCAAGAAAAAAAATCAGGAACTTCTAATGAGAGGTGGCTTATGCGACTCCAGAGATTAATCATGCAATTTTGCATTTTATCATTAACCTTTTTCTTGTTGACCGGCTGTCAGTCAAGCGATAGTGGCGGGTCCAGCGCCTCAACCCTATCGGTGACGCCTGCGAGTTTGAGCATTGCAATGGGAATCTCAAGCGGATTAACAGCAACGTTGAATAATTCAGATGTCACCAGCACTGCAACCTGGAGCTCTTCGGACACAAGTGTCGTCACCGTCAGCGATTTGGCCTCAAGCGTTAGAAATCCAAAAGGAACTATTACAGCCGTAAGGACAGGATCCGCGACTGTGACGGCAACATCTGGCGGACTAACTGCGACTTCAACGATTACGGTAACGTCGGCCACGCTGAGTGCAGTCCAGATAACGCCCATCTACTCATCATTGGCGCTGGCTGCAACACCTGAAATTCAGTTCACGGCCACAGGCGTTTTCTCGGATAGCACCAAACTGGATCTCTCTGAATACGTGACCTGGAGTTCAAGTGATACAGCAATCAGTACGGTTAATAATACTGCTGGAAAAGGCGGCCTTGTCTCAACCGTTGCTGCAGGTCCCACTACAATAAAAGCTGTTTATGAGTATGCATCAGGCGATGTTTCAGGAGATACCTTGTTGACCCTGACCAGTGATACGGTCGATTCCCTGGAAGTCACGCCAATTAATCCGAGTATTGCTGTTGGCACCACTCAACAATTTACTGCAACAATGTTGGTTACCGATGGAACGACCAAGAAAACCCAGGATCTAACCAAAGATGTTGTCTGGTCGTCTAGTGACGTTGGTAAGGCCGAGATCAGCAATGCAAGCGACAGTATGGGTAAATCAACAGCTCTCGCCGGGGGAACAACGGCTATTGATTCCAGTTTTGGGGCAACCAGTGCGACTGCATCGACGATGACGGTAACTGCAGCAACTCTGAATAAGCTTCAGATTTTTCCAGCCACCCCGTCTATTGCCATCGGTGTCGATTTTGAATTGACCGCTAAGGGAATTTACACTGATGGAACGGTTTACACCCACCAGAATTTGACCGATAGCGTAGTCTGGTCTTCTTCTGATACCGCTGTAGCGACAGTTTGCAATTCGTCCGTTTGCAAAGGTAAAGTCAGTGCTCTCGCTGCGGGAACAACGACGATCACGGCAAGTATGCCGGGCAGTATTACCAAGACGGTCTCATTAACAGTGAATGGGACCGGATTAACTTTGACTGAGATCCAGGTGACACCCACTAATCCAAGTATTTATTCAGGGACCAGCCAGAAATTTACGGCAACCGGAATTTACACCGACGGTACCACCTATTTCCATGAGGATATAACCTCAAATGTAACCTGGAGTTCCTCCGACGAAACTGTTGCCATAGCTAACAATGCGGCAGGCACAGAGGGTGTAATCAAGAACAGGGCTGCAGGCACCAGTACTATATCCGCTACACGGATGGGCATTTCCGGGACTTCGAGCCTAACTGTGCTGGCGTCTGCTATGGCTCTCAATTCCATTGAAGTGTCGCCAGCCAATCCCTCAATTGCGGATGAAATGAAACAGCAGTTTACAGCTATGGGGGTATTTACTGATGGCACGACAACAATTTTAAAAGACATTACAGATGAGGTGATCTGGACCTCTGGAACGGTGGCGACAGCCAGAATCAGCAATACAGAGCGCAACAAAGGGGAAGCGACTAGCGTTTTAACTGGGACTTCACTGATTACAGCAACCCTTGGTGCAACCAGCGGGACATCCACTCTGACAGTTTTTAATGTTGCTACCTATTTGTTCGATTCAATTGAAATAGCACCCGAAACAAGCACGGTCACTATTGCAGCCGGTACTTCTCAGCAGCTTCAGGCCATCGGGATTTTCAAAACCGCTGGAAATGATGCTAAGAAGGTGGACCTGAACGACACTGTCACGTGGGTTTCATCCGATCCTACTGTGGCCACTGTGGATAATCTCAACGGAACTAGCGGGTTGTTGCGGGGACTTAGTGCCGGGAGTGCAACAATCACTTGCTATTGGACTGATATAACTCCGACGACCAAGTCCATCACCAAGACTGTCACGGTTAATGGTATGACCTTGCAGTCCATGCAGATTACACCGTCCAACCAGTCCCTGGATTTGGGTATGACAACCCAGTACAAGGCTCTGGGAGTCTACACTGATGGTACCAGTTATGCGATGCATCACCTGCCCGTTGATCTGAACTGGCTCTCTGCGGATTCATCAACCAGTTCGACGATCAATAGTCCGATCGGAAGCGATTATCACAACCATGGTATGGCAACTACTTTGCTGGCAGGAACCAGTACGATCTCAGCTAAGTATGGTTCCACAAGCGCTACCGAGACTCTTACCACTGCTGACGTTACACTGACGTCAGTGACGATTTCCCCCGCCAATCCAACGCTGGCGGGGGGTACAAAACTTCAGTTTAAAGCCTATGGCACTTATTCCGACAATGTTAACCGTGACATTACCCATCTAGTACGCTGGAGTTCTGGTACTGTTGCAACAGCTTTGATAAAAAATAGTTTGAAAGATAAAGGCCTGGCTACGACCGTTGCCACTACTAGCAGCACTAGCACGATCACAGCAGCACTTGGTTCCATCAGCGGATCCACAACACTTACTGTGAAGAACAACACCTTTTCTGCTACCAACCCGGTTCAAGTGACGCCGACCTCTCCGGTAATGGGTGCTGGAACCACCTTGCAGCTGTCAGCCACCGGTGTGTTTACTGATGGTACAGATTATGGAACTGATTTATCCGGCCTAGTCTACTGGATCAGCAGCGCTCCTTCAGTGGTGACAGTCAGCAACGCAGCCAGCACAAACGGCAGAGTTTACGGAGTCGCTGCTGGAACCGCAACCCTGACTGCCTATTGGACTGATAAGGTTCCTGCGGTTCAGAGTGGAACAACGACCGTAACAGTAACAAGCGGAACGGTATCCAGCATCGAAATCTCACCGAATCAACCCTCAGGGCCGGTTGGTTACACCGAGCAGCTGAATGCAACTGCGTTATACAGTGACAACAACACACAAGATATCACGGAATCGGTCGTCTGGACCTCTTCCGACAAGAGTGTGGTGACGGTTAGCAATGTCGAGGGCAGTAGAGGTATAATGACCCGTATCTCAGTTGGTTCAGCAACCATCACTGCCAGGTTGGGGGCGAGCAATACAACAGCAACTGCGACTGTATGGTAATTTTATAATTTAAAAATTTCGCATTCCAATCTATGAAGTAATCATGGAAGCAAAAAGAAAACGGGAAATGAAAAGCAAACAATTTCGGCAATTAAAAAAAGCCACTTTTGGGGTGATGGCGCTTTGTCTGCTGTTTGTTTTAAATGCCTGTAACGACAACCGCTCTGATGACAAAGCAACTGATTTCGGGACAGCTCTAGTCTCGATCTCCATAACGCCAGCCAGTCCGGTCCTGGCAGACCCGACGACTCAGCAACTCACTGCGACCGGGATCTATGGAGACGGAACCACTGCCAACATCACCGAATCTGTCAACTGGGTTTCCGAGTATCCAGCTATTGCGACCGTCAGCGATGAGCCGAGCAGCACCACCAACCCCAAAGGACAGGTCAAGACGGTGTTGACCGGTTCTACAACTATAACAGCCCGTTCCGCTAATATCAGCAGTTCAAACGTGTTGTCAGTGACATCGGCAGTCCTCCAGACCATTGAGGTCACTCCCGGCTATTCGTCTTTTGCTTCTGCCATCACACCCTGGGTTCAGATGAAGGCCACCGGTATTTACGCTGACGGAACCATCATTGATATTACGGAATTCGCCACTTGGAGTTCTGGCACAACAAGCGTTGCCACGATCAATAATGTCAGTGGAGAACGAGGGCTGGCAACCAGTGTTACAAACGGCACAACTACTATCACCGCTACATATCAAAATATTTCTGGCAGTACGGATCTGACTCTGACCACAGCAACACAATCTGGAAACATAGGGGTTACTCCCATTTCTCCCTACCTTGCTCAGGAAACCTATCAGCAGTTCACAGCCACCGTGAGGCTGAGTGATGGATCAGCTCAGGATATCACACAGTTTGTAATCTGGGCTTCAGCTACAGTTGCAAATGCAACTATCAGTAATGCTAAAGAAACCATGGGGCTGTCTCTGATGGACGCTTCCAACAATGGGGCAGCTGTGATTTCAGCTGATCTCAGCGCTGCTGCGGCCTTGGATTCCACTTTGACCATTACAAACAATTATTATCTTTACAAACTGGAAATCAATCCAGAGTTCCCCGGCATCGCACAGGGAATTCCATATCAACTGAAAGCTATCGGTATCTTCAAAAAAACCGGCGCCAACTATTACATCGCACAGGACCTGACTGAATGGGTCAGCTGGTCCTCTTCCGATACCAGCCTAGCAACGATCAGCAATGCAACGGGTTCCAAAGGGCTGCTTACACTGACCAAGGTTCCGGGGGTAGCAGATCGCACAGCGACTATTACTGTCCGTTCACCTATTCTGTCGAGCCTGACCGGTACGACAACCCTGAAAGTGAAATCAAACAGCCTCAAGCTGACATCGATTGCTATTAGCCCATCAGACCCGACCATCCACATTGATACGACGCCGACATTCAAGGCCTATGGGACCTTCAGTGATGGAACAAACTCGTTCATCCAGGATATCTCCCATGCCGTGATCTGGAGTTCTTCAGATTCGACCGTCACTGTTGTCAGTAATGAATCTTCCACTGTTGGAAAAACGGCCAATCGGGCGGGCGGATCGACAACCATCACTGCTAGGTTGGGAGATATCAGTGGAACTTCGAGCGTCACAATCAAGCCGACGAGCCATGCCTGGACGGGTTTTACATTTGCTCCAGCAACAGCAGCCACAGGTATCAGGAGTGATGTGCAACTGACAGCCACAGCCACTTTTTCAAACGGCAGCGACTCTTTCACGCAGGATGTGACAGAAGAGATCCTCTGGACATCTGGTACTCCCGCCAGTGCCGATATCAGCAGCGCTGACGGGGCTAGGGGCCTTGTCACAGGAATTACAACTCCGGCAACAGTAACTATGACGGCTGACTGGCAATCCAGTACCGATACAAAAGCAGTCATAACTGAGGATATTGCAAATTTGAATTCAATAGCGATTACAGCAGCCAGCGCGGCCGGATCAGATGGTACAACTCAGCTGACAACAACAGCAACTTACGTCAGCACCAATACGCAGGATGTGACAGAGTTATGTATTTGGAGCTCATCCAGACCTGAGGTGGCATCTGTCCTCAATATTCCAGGCAGTAAAGGGAAAGTATTCAGTAACGGCAGTGGGTCAACGACCATTACATGCCGGATTACCGATGAGACAGCAACTAAAGATTTATCGGTTACACATGAATTCACTGTGAACTAGAGAAAATGAAAAAATCAACGATTAGAATAGGTTTAATAGTTTTACTGGTTGTTTTATCAGGCTACCAGTCAGCCTCAGCCAGAGAACTGTTTGGAAATGCACAGATTGAAAAAGGGACCCTGGCTATTGTCCGGAGCGGTGAAATACTGAGGGTTGATCCCCAGGAGCCGGCAGAGATTCGGAAGAACGATTTGCTGATCGCAGGCAGTGATTCCCTAGTGAACTGGCAAGTCGATCAGGGGACATCGTTGCAACTGGGTAGTAATGCTGTTTTGATGCTGCTGGTCTGGAAAAGGGCTGGAAGCTCTGGATACCTTAGCCTGACATACGGTATCGCCAAAGTTCGGTTAAATGCCGGGGAAGGTTCCAGCGATTCGGTGGTTTTAAAAACGCCGTCCGGGATTATCCGCCTGACAGGCAATGCCTGGGTTCAGGTCACCTCATCTGGAAGTACAATGGTCAAGGCGTTGACCGGTCAAGCGACAATAAGTAACCTGCTGGGTGAAGCCCAATCGCTGGCAGGGAATCAATTGGCTCTGGTTGTCAACGGCGACTTGATCTTTCCGGATGCCGAAACATCCGCAAAAATGCAGCAGCTTGTGAATCAGGACATGCTCGATATGCCAGGCTTCAGTGACCAGCAGGCATCGTTTTTGATAAATGAGGCGAAAATAGTAGCAACAGGCATACTGACAGATGATGCCGTTCAACAAAGCAGGGGGATCGATGTTTCCATCGAAGAATCGTTTGACGAACAGGCAGAAGGGTCTGGCAGCAATCAGAAAGATCCTCCGGCAAGATTTCCGGTAAGTGAAGATTTGGCTGCGGATCTTGAGCTACAGGAAGACCTGCCGTCTATGGATATCGATTCGGAAACCGATGAGCTGGGCATTGTTCATGTTTTGGGGGAAAAGCCGGAGAACGTCTATTCCGAGTTTACCAAGCCGATAACGCCAGGAAATCACTTTGATCTGGACGACAAAACCACCTGGTCTTTGGAGCCAGGATTGATTGCAGTGACGATTGAAAAATAAACAGGGATGAATAAAGGGAATGATACAGCTTCCCTTGATTGAAAGAATGCTGAACGGCGCCCCAGGTGGAAATTTGACCGACCTGTCTGTGAGGCGTGCAAAGAGAGATAGGTATGGTTAATTTAGATATTATCCGGAGCTATGATCCAATCCGGATATACTTTCAGTTTCTTCAAGAGCTGAGTTAATTCTGGAGGTAATCTTGAATTTTAGATTATTATTGTTTGTTCCTTTGCTGATTGTCCTGCTGCTGAACACCACATTCGGGCAGGAGGGAAATCAGGAGAAAGATTCAGCCCAAAACCAACCTCCCCGGATTTTATCTCCGGATCTGGTTCGAAAGCAGGAGATTCTGAATTCAGAACAGGTATTCAGCCTTGTTTTCATAGATAGCGATATGATTGTTAAGATCACTATTAATAATGTGGAACAGGTTTTTGAAGCGGCTAAAACAGTTGTCATTACACGAAATTTTGAGTTTGAACAGGGCAAGAGCCTGATCCAGGTTGTGGCTGTGGATGAAGCGGGCAACAGTTCGGAGCGCTCCTTTCTCATCGGTTATGGTGAAAAAGAGCTGAAATATATTTCCGATGCCACCGATGATACTGACTCGGGCTTCAATTGGAAGGCAGATGTCAAAGTCGGATTTGAATTGGACAGCAATCCCACCAACGATATGAGTTCGGCAGTGAAACCGCTTTATGGAGTTGTGCCGGAAAACAACCAGGCTGATTCACGGTGGGTCCTGGATGGGATCGTTAGTGCAAATTATGGGCCCTACAGTGCAGTGGGCGGTGCCAGTGCGATCCGTTACGCCAAGGGAGAAAACGATTTTCTGAATTCGTTGCTCATGTTTGGGGGGATTGGATATAAGAGTTATCTCTCACATGGAAGAACGTGGATGCTGGATGCCATGCTGACAGATATCAACGTGGGTGGATATGATTATGCGTTAGTGCAGACGGTGTCTCCCGGGATTGAATTCCGTTCGAGGGGTATCAGGGGTGAATACCGTTCCCTGCTGCTGGGTGTTGATGTGATCTTTAAGGATTTTGCCATCGTCAGCAGAACAGATGGATTGCAAGGGACACTAAAATATGATTTCCGGTCATTGGATGAAACCAAGCATCACCTGTTTCACCATCTACTGGCTCTGGGAAACAGTTCAGAAGGAACCAAACAGTCAGAATATACTTTTTTGAAGTTGGATTTCGACTGGAAGAATATCTGGGATTTTGGACTACGTTGGGATTTCAGCTTTGGCGTACAACACCGCACGTTTGCGAATGATACGGCACTTTCCAAGGATACCAAACTCATCTCACTGGGGACCAAACATATTGAGATCCCCTTTCGACTTGAGACCGGAATCGGCTGGAAGTTCTCTGAAAGTTTGAAAGCCATGTTCAACACCAAATACGTATTCAATATGTCAAACGATGTTTCTTACGAAAGATTGATCAATAGTTTAACAGTCAGCGCTGTATTTTAAAAAAGAAAAGCCAAGAGACTATCATGAAGGGAAAAATCTGCTGGTTATTGATGATTAAAACGTTGGGGTTCTGCGGCCTTCTTTTATTTATAGTAGCCGGGTGCAAAGATCTGAACGACAATCCACCTCCTGTCGCAGCGGATACGATGCGGATTGATGTCGCAGAAATTCAGAGACAGATAACGGTTGGTGCCGGAGGTAGTCAAGAAAACCAAAACGAAGATCGCCGTTTTGCTCTGACCAGTAGTGATACAGATGTCAGCAGTGAAGCCAAAACGTTGCTGATCGGTGCAATTGTCGTCACCAGCCGTTCTACCCCTTATTCGAGCAGCACTTCCATTACGACAAGTATCCCGTCGTTTTTCGGGAACGACCTGACCGATTCCGGCGATTTTATTCAGCTAATTAATCTGCCGGTGTCGGAAACATATGTAGAGTTCAAAGTCCCACCTCCTTCGGCGGGTAATTGGCAGGTTTTTGCGGTCGCTTTCAGCACGCAACCTGAACTGGTGAATGATTTATCTGCTGAGGAACATAAACGCTCAGCAATCTATTTTGGAGTGAAAGAACAATTTTTTAAGGCAGAGGATATGGGAAACACGCCAGTTCCAGTCCGGATGCAAAGGGTTTGTCTGCAGGGGACCCCACCAAAAGGGTGTGCCAGTTTTGGAGCCTCTGTCACTGCTGCAGCGGTTGTGACTGCATCTGTTGATATCGTGGGAGTCCGGGCTAACGGAGCAGATTATACGCCCGACACGATCGATTTCCCCATCTTTGTTCGCACTGCTGGGGATGTCACAACGGCTATTGCCAGCCTCAAGACCATCAGGGATGAAATTAAAAAGAAAAAGACAATTACCAGCCTGACCCTACGTGCGACCCATTCTATGAACACGACAGAAAGCGCTGAATGTCAGGCTCTGTCCAATGTTACCAATGAAAATGAATACACCAATACGCGACTGAGAACCCATTGCGAGGTTTCCGATTATCAGGTCACCTATTAACGATTGTTGAGCAGAATATGACCAGAATAAAAAAGGTTTATGCCGTATTGAGAGCGCCGGTACTCCTAAAGTATTGTCTGATATTGCTGATCGTCTCCGGTCTGTTTTCTCAGGCGGCTTTCGGTGACGAGCCGGAACATCTGCGCCAGAGTGTGCGGGCCTTGGGTATGGGGGGCGCTTTCATTGCTGTGGCAAATGATGAGTTCGCGCTGTACTACAATCCTGCGGGTCTGCAGTCGGTGCAACAGACGATAGTGGAAATTGTTACAGCCGGTGCAACCACCAACCAGAATCTACTCGATCTGACAGAGGCCGAAACGGGCGATACAACCGCCACATTTGGTGATCTGGTCGGGAAAAATATCTATACAGAAATTAACCTGGGGGCTATGAGCATCACTGCTCCAGGTTGGGGATACTCCATATTTGGAAATCTGCTCTTCAATTCTGTCATCAACAATCCGTCTGTCCCCTTTTTCGACGTGAAGGCCTATGTTCAATATGGAATGGTGGGTGGATTTGGGATGAGTTATCTGGATGAGCTGCTGGACGTGGGAATGGCCATGAAATCGGTTACCCGGGCGGGTGTCACAAAAACCGTTCATGTGTATGATCTGCTGGGTGACGATTTCAATGATAGCCTTGAAGACGACTTTTCAGAGAAAGATTCGATCACTTACGATTTGGGGGTGATCTATCATTTTGATCAAATACCCAATCTGGAAACAAAGGTGGCCTACGTAGTACGGAATATTGGTGACATGGATTTCGCTAGTGCAGGGATGATCCCCATGACCATGGATATAGGAATATCGGCCGAAACAGAGATTGTCGGCTTGGATTTTATTTTTGCAGTTGACTATGTAGATCTGCAGAATCGACTCACGAAGTATGAGAGTTATCTGCGGAATATTAAAGCAGGTGCTGAAGTTGGTGTTTTTAAACGATCCAATGGACATCATGCCCTCTCTCTCAGAATGGGTTTGAACGCCAGTTACTATCTGAGTACCGGATTTTCCATCAACATTCCCGGTCTCCCTATAAAAATAGATTATGCAGCCTGGTCTGAAGAGATCGGATTTCTTGCAGGAAAAATTGAAGACAAACGACAATCGGTTCATGTCTCAATAAACTTTTAGAACTGCCCACAGGAAAGGTATGATGAATAGAGCGAAGACCTTTTTGCTTATTCTGGGAATTGCAGTCATCGGAGGATGTGCCAGCCACGGGAAGAACATCCAGTCCGCCTTTGGACGGGAAGATGTCAATACCGAAACGATGCGGACCAAAATGAAATGGCTGGAACCGGTCGTTGCAGAAGGTAAGACCCATGAACAGTTCCGCGTGGTCAAGTCTTTACGCTATGTTTCCAAATATAATCCTGATTTGGAAAAAAGAAAACTGGCAGTCCGCGGTTTGCTTTTTGTGTCTGTTTTCAGTGACGACAGCGATGTCAGGTCCAGCGCCCAGTCCCGCCTGATTACCATTTTAAATGATCGAAACGAAGATCTGGCTCTGCGGTTTGAAGTGATTGATGGGAAAAAAGATATTGTCATCGGACAAACTTTTTATGAGAAAAATGACCCCTCTCTTTTTACGGACCAGGTTGAAAAAAAGCCTGTATATCCCGACGAGGATGATCGCGAAGCGGCGTTACTGTTTTTAATTGACCATTTTGAGGATCTGGAAATAGATCTGCAACAACATTTGGTGACTGCTTTCGGGCAGATAATGGTAAATCCACAGATTTGTCTCGAACCATCGGAGGACGGCTGTGAGGAGTATGACGGTGAAGATCAGGATGAATGGAAAAAAACATTGGGAAGACAGATCAACTACTGGGTCATGAATCGCTGTGACTGGGATCGCGAGGTTATACCTCAGGAGACCAAAGATTCACTGCGAACGCTGATGACTGACAATCCAGATCTGATTTCGATGGATCCTCCGGACTGCAGTCCGTACCATCCAGTTGCAGAAGATTTTTCAGTACTTAAAATGCGCTCTATCAAGATTCCCGCCAGTTATGTTCAGTTTGGTTTAGATCTGAGCGAGGCTTCATCAAAAGGTCTGCACGCATCCAGCCTGGAATTTGGTTTTGGAAACGGAAAAACCTTTGGGGTCATGTTTGGTGTGAACATTGATGAACAATGGATGGAACCCCTGCGAGAGAAATATTTTACTATCCAGTATCGGGTGAAGAACCATAAATCAGCCATCGGGGCGACGCGGGTAATCAGAACGCCCGATTTCAGCTTGGTGGAGCAGAGAGACAATGATGTGGACGGTGCTATCGATGGTGAAAGTGCCTATACCTATTCCGTGGATGAAAACGAGGTCTATTTCACCTCTGCCTTTGATATAGACCGTATATCGTCCCATCTCCATCTGTATCTGGGGTCTATTTCTCAAAAAATCGCGCTTCAGTATTTCTTCCGAAAACCGGATATCTCTTTTATCCTGGAAGGATCAGCCCGGTCAAACATGAAAGTCAAAGACAGGGAGACCGATACAGTTGCCAATGAAGACAAGGCTGAAAGGGAATCCCTGGCATCAAAAACCAGAAGCGACATACTCCTCGGAGCGAAATGGAACAATATCAGTTTACTCAGAGGACTTTTTAGCGGTAGTAAAGGTCGTGCCGCCAGGCAGGGAATCTTCGACTTTAAACTGTATTATTCGGTACAAGGTGAAAAAACATATTTCGTTGTTACAAGCCCATTCTAAAAGCCGAACAGGTGTTATGAAACATAAAATCGACAAAGGGTTAAAATGAAACTGGACTGGAAAAAGAGCCTTGGTTTGGTTTTTTTGTTTTTTCTTCTCTTTAACGGGTGCCAATCCGTTGATGAAAAGACCGATTGTGTCTATTATCTGAACCAGAAAGATTACAGCCGTGTAGCAGCGGACACCTCCTGTTCCACTTATGAACGGGCCAGCGCAGAGGTGGGGCTGGCAGGATTTCAATTCTCAAGCTTCCTGGATGGTGATGCCTCTGAAAACTTCAGGCAGGCACTGGGCATCTCGAGCTCGGTCACAGCTTGGACAACATGGGCCGGGAAAACGCACTACGAAAATGCAATGAAACTCTCCGGCGATTCCACAGGGGATACCTACGAAGGGCAGACAAGATTGAAGGAAGATGTAGAGATTCACTATTTTTCGACTCTGGGAGCCATAATGGCACTGACCTACATCGAGATGGACGCCAACTCTGATGGAGATGTTTCGGAAACGGAAATCCAGAGTTTCACCGGTATTCGAGCGTCGAATGATGCCAGTTACGGCACAAACAAAATTCAATCTGCTGAATGGTTTGAGTTTGTAACAGACAAAGGATCCGGTAGCGAAAAGGTCTTTGTGCTCAATACAACAACTGGCAAGTGCGCTTTGAAAACAACACCCAAATACGATGGTCTTTGGCCAGCCACATCTTACGATTTAACGGATACGGCAAACTGTGGCGTCGTCGACAGTACCACATTGGCGGCATGGGCAGTGGCTGGAGAGGGTACGATCGGCGGTCAATGTGCCGCCATTATGAAGATTGAAGAGCTCCAGAACCTGTTTCTCCCCTCTTCAGGCGGATCTTTGTCAGTATTGGACCTGACACAGTATTTCGTTACCTATGTTAGCTCAATTGATCACGATATGGTCGATCTTGGTATCCCGGAAGACAGCGATCTTCGAAAAGGGTTATCTGAATTCAGCGCAAATATCGACAACGGAGCAACCTGCTCCAATGATACGTTGACCGAGGTGGACCAGATCTTCAGCATTCTGGAAGTTGCGGCTGTAAATTCAGCCACGGACTATGAAAATATCAATGTCCTGCCTTTCAGTACTATCTCCTCCGCAAGTGATACGGCCGTCGCACTGACTGATTTCGCTACTGTTATTGAAACGGGCGGCAATCCTGTCACTGTTACCTTTACCTGCAATAATTCAGCTAATATGTCGGCACGGATGATTTTTAAACAAGCGGCGACATATATTCCCTACTACTCTGGTGCTGATGCCAACATCAATGATACCTTTTCATCACTGAATGTTTTAAATTCAGATGCCGCTGGTAGTGTTAAGCCTACTTCTGCCGGCGATAAAATTGTCTCCTTCAAAGAACTTCTCTGCATGGAGTGATCCTGCATCGTTATTATGACCCCGGTATCAATCAAAAGTTCTATTCAACGGGCGCTGGACGCCCGTGCGGGTCTGCTCTCCCAACTACATGATGAGAAGACGGACACCTATCGCCTTTTCCATGGCAGCAATGAAGGTCTACCAGGGTTGACCCTTGATCGTTATGGCAATCGAATTCTGGTCCAAACCTTTTACGAACCCCTCTCTGAAACAGATAGAAACCTTCTTGAGACTTTCCTGACCAGATGTCTGGATTTTATTCCCGAATTTGATTTTAGAGACCGCTCCGGCCTAAAAAGAGAAGGCATTGAGACCACCCGGTTAATGGGCTCGCGTCCTTCAGAAATCCATAGCTACTCTCAGGAACTGGGAATCCAATACCTGATAAAAACAACGCAGCGAGGCTTGGACCCATACCTTTTTTTGGACACCCGCTCCACACGACGGTATATTCTGAAAAACAGCCGCAATTTGTCCGTTTTGAATCTGTTTGCCTATACCTGCAGTCTTGGCTTATGCGCAGCTATAGGTGGTGCGTCTGAAGTCTGGAACGTGGACTTTGCTGAATCGGCTCTGAATGTGGGGCGAGCAAACCTGTTGAAAAACGGGCTGTCTGAATCTTCATGGCAGTTTATTCGCGCAGACTTTTTTTCGACGGTCAGACAACTTGCAGGTCTTCCGATTAAAGGGAAGGGAAAGCGGAAAAAATATCAAAGATTTGAACCTAAAACGTTTGACCTGGTTATCCTGGACCCGCCACGCTGGGCGACCAGTGTCTTCGGGGCGGTTGATCTGGTCAGGGATTATCAGAGCATTTTCAAACCGTCGCTGCTGGCAACGAAACCCGGGGGTAGGCTCATCTGCACCAATCATGTTCCTGCTGTGAATCTCCAGGATTGGTTGGAAATGCTGACACGTTGCGCTACGAAAATCGGGGAAACCATAGAGTTAATTGAAATCATCACTCCAGAAAACGATTTCCCTTCTCCGGATGGGCAGCATCCCTTAAAAATAGCGGTGGTTGAGCGAAAGTAGCCCTGGAAACATCTCCTCTGATGGAGATTCTTCAATTTATCAGCTTTTTCAGATGCTCAAGAAGAATTTCCATCTGGGCTTGGGTCCCGATGGAGATCCTAATATAGTTCTGCAACAAATCGGTCGCGAAATACCTTACGAGCACTCCTTTTTCCTGCAGTTTCTGAAAGATATCCGCAGCATTGGTGTTCAGAACCTGGCAGAGAATGAAGTTCGATTGGCTGGGGGTGACCTGCAGCTGCTGAAACACGGACAGCTCCTTTTGTGTCCAGTCACGAATCCGGGAAAGCTCAGCAACCTGATCCTGAAAATGAGGCAGGTTATTCAGGCAGGTTTCCAATGCAATCTCAGCGGCAACATTGACGCTGAAAGGGGGTTTGATCCGCATAAATCCACGCGCCAGTTTTTCGGACATGATACCATATCCCACCCTGAGCCCGGCAAGGGCAAAGCATTTGGAAAAAGTTCGCAGTATCAGTAGATTTTCATTGTTTTTGACCTTGTGCAGAAAACTGCTTTGGGAAAACTCGTGGTATGCTTCGTCCACCAGTACAACGAGGTTCTGGCTCAGGAAATAGTCCAGAACCGCCTCTTCCAAAAGATTGCCCGATGGATTGTTGGGTGAGCAAAGAATTACCAGCTTGACTCCTGTCAGATCGATCTGTTTTGCTTTATCAAGAGAGATCGAAAAATCACTTTCCCGGGGGTAAGAACAGAATCGACCTTTGTTCAGTGCAACAACATGGTTGTAGTATGAGAATGTCGGGGCGAAGCTGATCACTTTTTCACCGGTTTCCAACAGCAAGCGGCAGGCAATATCGATCAATTCATCAGCCCCTGTTCCGGCAACTACCATTTCGGGAGAGCAGTCTGCATATTGGGCAATGACCTGTCGTAAATTAACCTGCGCCGGATCTGGATAAATATGATAGTAGCGACCATTCCCCAGCGCTTCGAGTACCTCAGGCGCGGTACCAAATGGATTTTCATTGGCGTCCAGTTTAATTATCTGCTCTTCTGGCAGATTAAGCCTTTTGGCTATTTGATCCGGCGGCTCGATAGGAGAATAGGGCGCCATTTCGTTCACAGATCTGCAAATTAAATTATCGATAGACTTCATGTTTTCTGGCATATTATTCATGGGTCCGGGTAAAACTCTGCCAAGATATAACAGCCGGTTCCCGGACTGACTCTCAGGAGAAATTGCGTTGTGTTAAAAAACAGGAAAAGTCAAAACAGAGACTTTTTGTATTTGAGCTGCATAAGCAGTATAGGAAGTTGAGCTTAATTCGTGAAGATGTTAATAAAAAAAAATGAAAAAGAGGGAAGACAGGTTGCTTTTATTTTCTACATAGCATAAGAATGTATTGATTTCACACTCATAAGTAAAAAAATCTACAATTTTGTAATGCTTGAGTGTTTTGAATCAGATTCAGCAATGTACAGGTTGGGCGGAACAAATTTTGACAAAGTACTGTCATTGACTTCAACTTTGGGGAAAATGTGAACGTAAGAATATACGTGGGGAATCTGCCTTTCAGGACGACAGACGCGGAATTGCGGACACTGTTTGAGGGGTATGGAGAGGTTGAATCTGCCGATGTGATTCGGTATAAAGGGTCAGGTCGATCAAAAGGATATGCTTTTGTACAGATGGATGAAGAGGCTTCGGAAAAAGCAGCTGCTGAGCTGAATGAAAAAGAATATGAAGGACGGATGCTTAAAGTCCGGGTTGCAAAGCCCCGTGAAAACTATCCACGGAAGCAAGATCAGATTTCCGGAGATACAAAATCCATGCGTATCGGGATTGATTAGGTTCGTGTTCCGATCTGATCAGAGAACAGCGGAAAATGAATTGAATGCGGATGAGCGTTATACGCAGTCCTGCTCCCCGCTGGATTGAGATATGATGCTTAGAAATAGTAGTGGACTGAGAACGAGGGAAACGTACTGAGGGACAAATCAGAGGCGTCGTAGTTTCCGGCTTTTTGAATCCGATATCCGATTTCTCCGGTAAAGCCAAAGTTTGGCAGGGTTGAAAAGAACATTTCGACGCCAATAAACGCTCCCAACGATGTGCCTGTTCCTTTCACACCACTGGCACTATCATTGATCTGCAGGTACCCGATTGAACCACCATAATAGAGCAGGATATCCTGAACCTGATCAAAAACAAGACCCATTCGATAGTCAACAGCAAAAATCGACAAATCAGCTCCGGCATAGCTGGCGTTTCCGTATGCCAGTAGAACATTTCCAAAGAGGTTGTTGTCGAAAAACATCTTATAACTTAGTTGATCACTGGCGTAGTTTGTGATTCCTCCCGCTGAGTTGAGTGTCGACTTTTTCTGTACATAACCGATACCGTTACGCTGGTCCATTTTCATTCTCGATTTTATGGCCGTAATAAAATTGATACTTGCAGTGGGCAATTGCAGCACACCGTGTCCAGCTGCCGATTCTACCGTAATGAATTCGTTTGAAAACTGTGTAATGGTTCCTTCGATAACTTCCCCGTTTTTCAGATAAATCGTAAAGACATTCGGTTTTGAAATCTCGTTTTGGTAATCTTTGACCGATCCCAGATAATCGATAAGATGAATCTCCATGTAAGGTATTTCCTTCGATTCCGAATCCGTCTCAAGGGTAATAGAGTCCTTGTTGTATTTTGTAATTGTTCCTTGATAAACTTCTTCATTCTCCAAAACAATTGTTTCAGCCGTCAGGTTCAGCGCGAGAAAAAAAATGCTGATGATGGAGAACAAAATGGGTTTAAAAAGCTTTTTCATTACAATATCCTGGTTAGATACTTTTCGGTTAAGCATAACATTAAACTGATTTGTGGATCGTTCCGATAATAGCAGCACGTATTTCTTTTTTTCGCTATTTCATTGTTCCAACAGTAAATGCAAATAAAACACCATGTAAGTTACAATATTGAAAATCGCTTGTTATTTATAGAGAAATTAGATTAACCTAGAGTGAGTTGATTGATTAATATCGGGACTGAGGAACGACCTTAAGAATTTGAATGAGATGACAGACTTCTGACAGAAACTCAGGTGCTCCACGGATTTTATTTCATCCAGTCAATCCATATCTATGATATTACATCAAATAACTAGATATTTGATTGGGAAATATTTAAATTCAAACGCCAACTGAAGGGAACTAACCATATATTGACTTGTATTCCGTTTTTATGGTCCCAAAAGGGTAACGTATCGTAGAGCAGACTATTTAGATTCAAGAATTACTCGCTTATTGACGGCTATGACGGTTATTGCACTGGATGGACCAGCAGGTTCTGGGAAAAGTACTGTGGCGAAACATCTTTCGCAACAACTTAAATTTGAATATATCGATTCGGGAGCTATCTATCGATCCTTGACATTTTATGGGCTTCAATACTTGGGTGCGGGATGTCAGGGGAAAGAAGAGGAGATTGCAAACTGGTTTTCTGAGAATCCGGACCAGATAAAAATCACCTATGAGGATCACACACAGATCATGTGGTTGAAAGGGAGTGATATTTCACGTCAGATTCGCAGCCCTGAAGTCACGCGGGAGGTTCGGTTTGTTTCGGACAGTCCCGCCTGCAGGGAAATAGTCAATCAGAAAATGCGTGATCTGGCAGAAAAGTACGATGTTGTTATAGATGGTAGAGATATCGGAACGAAAGTATTCCCGGAGACCCGTTATAAATTCTATCTGGACGGCAAACCAGAGATCCGCGTAGCTCGTCGGGCAAAAGAGATGAACATTCCGTTACAGGGAGAGGCTTTTGATCAGCTTCTCAAAGGTCTTCTCGATAGAGATGCCAGCGATATGGCTCGGGAGATAGCACCACTCTGCCAGGCGGAAGATGCTGTCTTGGTTGATACGTCTGCTTTAACGGTTGATGAAGTAGTGGAAACGATCAGGAAACATCTGGGATCGTCTTGAGGAAAAGGAGCGCGTCAGTCCTGAATATAGTACGCTCTAAACAGCAGTTCGGGATCGATGACAAAAATATATTTGCCTTTGTATAGCTGAATAAAACTGAAAATTGTTTTGGGAATGTCTGGAGGGAAATGAGAAAATTCATCGATTTCCAGTTTTTTGTTAGGCAGTTGTTTCAGCGGGATTCGCATCAATAAACCGCTGATGCAGATTCCCAAGTCGGAGCCGCCTGATATCTCTTTAATAAATAAATACCCGCCATTATTGAAGTGGGCTTGAGATAATCCAAGCAGTGACCCGAAATGGATAAACCTGCCTTGCAAAAGATCTTTTTTTCTCTCAAATTGCCAGATTGGAGAACTATTCCCGGAATGTGATATCCACACCTGGTTTAAAGAAATATGGTATTTGAATTCGTTTGGAAAGATACCGAAATAGAGGTCTTTCTCCTGAAAAATGATGAGTGATTTATCCATTTAGGAAGTGGCGTATTTCCAGTTTAAATGATGTGAGCGACTTACGAATTAGATCTGTGGTAATTGATAAATCATTGTGAAAAGTAAAATACCACTTGTCAATTCGATTTTTCAAAATCTCAAGACAGGGCTTATGAAATGCTTCAAAGCGATCATTACGAACTGCTGGACAAACTGCGGTTTGGTAAAAATAGTGATGAAAGAAAAGAAGCGCTGAACGTATTGATCAATTTCGAATATGAAGCGCGATTTGACGCAGCGGACTTTTTGAAATTGTTGGCCGATGATGATCCGGTATATCAGGTATACGCCATTGGTGCCATAGGCCGCCAAAAGGTCAACGCTGGAATTTCAGAACTAAAGCGTATCTATGCAAGTTCTTCGGATACGATGATTCTGAATGAGCTGCTGACCGCTTTTCTACAATTTGAAACAGATGATTTCCTGGACATTGTGGTCGAAAAACTGAAAAAACTGAGTAGAAAGCCGTGGGTGTTTCAAACCAGATTACGTGCTTCCGGTAGTGTTTCTGATAAAACGTTTATTTTGAATCAGATATTGATCCCTTCCCTCAGATATATTCAGATTGCTGGCAATGCCACCGTCGAGAAGACAGCGAGACTTTTTCTTGATCACGAAGACGCGAATGTTCGCTGGCACGCCTTGATGGTGTTTGACAAACTGGAAATTGCACTTAAACCGGATATTGTGAGTCAGATAAAAGAATCGGACTCAAGTCCACTGGTCAGAGAGTTGGCTACTCTTTTAATAGAAAAACGCGGGAGTAATGCGGTTACATCATAGATGATAATTGGCTGCACAAAAAAAATCTAGAAGTGATAGAGGCGAAGTGTTAAACGAATTAAAAAAATGCAATGAAATTCAATGTCTTTCATTGAAAAAATTAGAGGAGCTGGCTGGGGACTGCCGAAAACAAATCCTGGAAGTGGTCAGTCAGACAGGCGGTCACTTGGCATCCTCGCTGGGGGCTGTTGAATTGACGGTGGCTCTGGCAAAAGTCTTTGACCTGGAAAGAGATAAAGTTGTCTGGGATGTGGGGCACCAGACCTATGCCTATAAATTACTGACCGGTAGAAGTGACCGTTTTAATCAGATTGGCAAAAAAGGCGGCTTATCCAAATTCCTTTCCCGTTTCGAGTCAAAATATGATCATTTTGGAGCCGGGCATGCATCGACCTCTATCTCCGCTTCATTGGGGATCAGCAAGGCGCGTACTCTCAACGGTGACGATTTCAAAACCATCGCTGTGATTGGGGATGGTGCTATGACGGGTGGACTCGCCTATGAAGCACTGAATCATACCGGTCATCTGGATGAGAACCTCATCGTTATCCTTAACGATAACGAAATGAGCATTGATGTAAATGTGGGTGCCTTGTCACGGACGGTACTCAATATCTCCTCCTCTAAATCCTTCAACAGGGTTCGTGCGGAAATCATTCGGCAGATAAGGGAGCACAAACTGCCCCTGGCCATTACCAAAACCATGGATCGTGTGAATGATTCGCTGATGGCATTTTTCACCAAAGGGATCTGGTTTGAAAAATTCAACTTCCGATATTTTGGACAGGCAGATGGACATAGTATAAAAGACCTGGTCTCTTTTCTGAAGCTGATCAAAGATATAAGGGGACCGATTCTGCTCCACGTAATCACGCAAAAGGGGAAAGGATTTCAGCCCGCAGAGATGAATCCGGCGCAATTTCACGGTGTTGGACCCTTTGACCTGGTCTCAGGAAAGCCGCAGAAACGAGTACAAAAAGGAAAGAGCTATACCAGCATCTGGAGCCGAAGTTTTGCTCAGATTATGGATGCTGATGAAAAAGTGGTGGGGGTCAGTGCCGCCATGTCTGCGAATACGGGTCTGGCAGAAATTCAAAAATCCCATCCAGATAGAATTTTTGATGTGGGTATTGCGGAAGGGCATGCGGTGACCTTTGCCGGTGGTATGTCTACTGAAGGAATAAAGCCCTTTGTCGTTATCTATTCCACCTTTCTGCAACGTGCGTTTGATCATATTACCCACGATATCTGCAGGCAGAGCCTTCCGGTCCGATTTATTCTGGACAGAGGTGGGTTTGTCGGTGCGGATGGCGCGACCCATCATGGCATTCTGGATTTGACATATCTGCGGATGATTCCCAACATGGTTGTTATGGTGCCCAAAGACGGTACGGAAATGCAGGCAATGATCAATCTGGCGTATAAGTATAATGACGGCCCCATTGCTATGAGGTTTCCTAGAGGGAGTACAACTGAGTATTCCGAACTCCTTCAAAGTGAGTTACCAGAGCTGTCCTTTGGAAAAGGAGAAAAGCTGCAGACAGGGGCGGATATATTGTTGCTGGCGGTCGGAACTATGGTGGAAAGTGCTCTGGAGGTAGCCAAAATATTAGAAGCGACCGGTCTCTCGGTGGGCGTCATCAATGCCCGATTTGTCAAGCCCCTGGACCAGGAATTGATCTTGTCAATGGTCTCTTCTGTCAAGCTGATTGCAACGATGGAAGAAAATGTCCGGACAGGTGGATTTGGCAGCGGAATCCTGGAACTGCTGGCTGAACATGAAATTCTCAAACCCGTCGTTCAATTTGGTGTTCCTGACCAATTTATTAAATTTGCCAGCCGTGAGGAACAGATTGAGGAAGCTGGGTTGGATGTGCCGTCTATGACGGCAAAGCTTCAACGGGTCTGGAAGAAAATGACCGGGCCTACGAAAAATCAGGTGGCGGTATAAACCCGCCACAGATGTCAGTCATTAACTGTGCGATATGAATGGAAGTCCGATCTTCCAGGTAGGGCGCGACGATCTGTATTCCTACTGGAAGATTCTGTGGCGTCAAGCCAACCGGGGCAATGGTTGATGGCAGGAAAACAACATTGGAGAGCCCAGCCCAGCCCATGACGTTTGTATAAGGTTCTTCGCGTTCATTGATGGTCAAGGTTCGTTTAAACCAGGCACTATGGTCATGAGGGATAGCAACGACGCAGGTTGCAGGACACAGCAGGGCATCGAATTCTTGAAAAAAATCCGCCCACTTCTCACGCAGCAATTGTCTCCGGCTGTCCGCCAGCAGCCAGTCACGATGACGCTGGATGGCTCCCTGGGTCTGAAGTGATTGATACTGGGTATCGTCCGGTGAAAGCTGAGGCTCACGGTCAAGCCACCGCTGAAACACTTCTGGTTCAGCACCTGCACCCATCACGGCATTCAACAGCTGGATGAAAATCCGATAACTCTCTTCAAAACCAACATCCGGTCTTTTGTCCTCAATAGTCACACCAGCCTCGGCCAAGGCATCGACTGCATTCTGCAGACAGTCTCCAACAGCACTATCTACCGGGCAGATGGGATCATCCAGCCAGAGTCCAATTTTGTAGTCTTTCAACGCTTTTTTTCTTGCAGGTGGTAGTTGGATTTTCCAGGCTTTTCGATCCGGTATCTCTGGTCCGACGATCAGGTCCATCATCAACTGCAGATCTTCAGCGCTCCGGGCCAGGGGGCCATTTACGACAATGTCGGTATTAATGCCATAGTCCCCATTGAATAAACCTGGGATCGGGGGCAGCGTACCGTGATGGGGGACGATTCCGAAAGTGGATTTATGACCGTATATACCGCAGAAATTGGCGGGATGCCGGATGGATCCGCCGATGTCGTTGCCGATCTCCACTGCGGTCAGTCCTGCAGCGACGGATGCAGCCGAACCCCCGGACGATCCACCGGGTGTGCGATTCATGTCCCAGGGATTGTTGGTGGTACCATGCAGCGGGTTGTAGGTTTGAAAATCAGCCCCAAATGTTGGAAGATTGGTTTTTCCGAAAATGATAGCACCGGCGTCCACCAGTTTCTGAACCAACGGGGCGTTTCTCAATGGTTGATGATGCTCCAGGTCTTTTGAACCCGCGCTGCATGGCATACCCAGCACTTCGATGTTGTCTTTGATGGTCATCGGGAGTCCATGTAGTAACCCCCAGTTTTCACCGATCGAAGTTGCTCGGTCTGCTTTTTCAGCGCTTTCGCGAGCCTGGTCAAAGGCAGTGGTGATGATAGCGTTCAACTTTGGATTCAGCCGTTCATAACGTTGAATGTAACAGTCCAGCAGTTCTGTTGACGTAATCTCTTTTTCCCGAATCATGCGGGTCAACTCAACCGCAGATTTGAAAACAATATCAGCCATTCTTCCTTTTTGATGAGAGTATTGGGGGGAAATCAATCCCGTGTTAATTGACGATATTTTATACGGTGTGGCTGATTTGCAGCCTCTCCCAGCCGTTTTTTTCTGTCGGCTTCATAATCTGAGTAATTTCCCTCAAACCAATTCACTTTGCTATTTCCTTCGAAGGCTAGAATATGAGTTGCTATGCGGTCGAGAAACCAGCGATCATGGCTGATAATCACAGCGCAGCCCGCAAAGTTTTCGAGAGCCTCCTCCAGTGCCCGCATGGTGTTGACATCCAGGTCGTTAGTGGGCTCATCGAGCAGAAGCACATTGGCTTCGGACTTCAGCATCTGGGCCAGGTGAACCCGGTTTCTTTCGCCACCGGATAAGATACCGACCTTTTTCTGCTGGTCTGATCCGGAAAAGTTGAAGCGGGAGACGTAGGCTCTGGAGTTAAGGGAGCGACTACCGATCTGGATGAGGTCCTGGCCGCCTGAAATGACTTCCCAAATTGATTTGTCAGGATCCAGCGAGTCTCTTTCCTGATCAACATGTGCCAGTTTGACGCTTTCTCCGATATTAATCGTTCCAGCGTCCGGGTCTTCTTGACCGGTAATCATTTTGAAAAGCGTCGTTTTACCCGCGCCGTTAGGGCCGATGATCCCGACGATTCCCCCAGGGGGGAGTGAGAACGTCATCTCCTCCACCAACAAATGCTCACCGAAGGATTTTTTGACCTCCTGACTTTCAATTACCATTTTTCCAAGACGGGGTCCGGGTGGGATGAAAATCTCCAGATCCCTGGACAGCTTGTCGCTTTCCTGGTTCAGTAAAGATTCGTATGAACTTATCCTGGCTTTTGATTTTGCCCGTCTGCCTTTCGGAGACATGCGAATCCATTCCAGTTCTCGATGCAAAGTCTTCTGCCTTTCGCTTTCATGCTTCTCTTCCTGTTGCAGTCGGTTGCGTTTCTGCTCAAGCCAGGAAGAATAGTTCCCTTTCCATGGGATACCGTGCCCCCTATCCAGTTCCAAAATCCAGCCCGCCACATTATCAAGAAAATATCGATCGTGGGTGACCGCAATGATGGTTCCGGCATAATTCTGAAGATGGATCTCCAACCAGGCTACGGTTTCAGCGTCAAGATGGTTGGTCGGTTCGTCCAATAAGAGAATATCGGGTTTTTGCAACAAAAGCCTGCAGAGGGCGACCCGCCTCTTTTCCCCACCGGAAATCACCCGGATGGGCGTATCCCCTTCAGGACAACGCAGGGCGTCCATAGCCATTTCCAAGCGGGAATCGAGATCCCAGGCATCCATGTTGTCGATTTTTTCCTGCACGGTCCCTTGTCTTTCAATCAAATCATTCATTTCATCGTCCGACATGGGCTCTGCGAATTTCTCATTGATTTCGTTGAACTCTTTCATCAGGTCAACCGCTTCCTGGATCCCTTCCTCAACAATTTCTTTGACAGTTTTATTCTCATCCAGCTCGGGTTCCTGCTCCAGCAGACCCACGGTATGACCCGGACTCAGAATCGTCTCCCCATTGAATTCACTATCTTTTCCTGCCATAATGCGCAGCAATGAGCTTTTCCCGGACCCGTTCAAGCCGAGCACGCCGATTTTGGCTCCGTAAAAATAGGAGAGGGAGATATCCTTGATGACCTGTTTTTGATTGTGGAATTTATTTACACCTATCATTGAATAGATGATCTTATTCGGTTCAGCTGCCATTTTGTTGAATCTCTCTCCTGTCAGGTTTTGGACTTTTTAGTTGCCAAATGTAAGTTCCGGCATTGCAGTCTTTAGCCCCATTTCTATCAGAATAATTGAAAATTGAAAAGCGAATCCATTGGAACAAACCTCCGCGTCAAAACTATTGCAGGTCATATTTTTTGAAAATTTTACCCGGGAGTTCATCTGGTTTTTAAAATCACTGAAAAGTAAATGATAAATTGAGGGCTTTTCTCCTTCTGTTAACCCCATCAGTGGTTGCAGGAAGAGAATAAAAAACTATTATAACAGTCAATAATGAGAATTTATTTGATTTTATTGGTTCGACCGAAAAAAATTTGACAAACTATCATATCAGTCAGCGAATTGCCACACCAGGTTGAAATCGGACCTGTCGCAACTTGCACTTAGGGATCGTACAAAAATAACCTGGTAAAATCTGTCCGCAAAAGTCCCGTAAAGACTGGACATTTTGCAGACAAAATGCCAAGTAATTTTTGAGCCAACCCCCATTAATTTAACTGATTCATCAGAATACAGCCACCGGTTACAATTCCGTCAATACTTAAGAGATAGAGAAAAATGTGTGGAGTTTTCGGCATCGTTGGTCATCCCCAAGCGAAACAATTTTTTCCAACTGTCCTGGCATCACTGCAGCATAGAGGACATGATGCCGCTGGCATGGCTGGATTTCTGACAGAAGGCCCGGTGTGTATTGAGACTGTCAAAGGCATCGGTAAAGTTGCAACCGTCATCACAAAAGATGCATTAGAAAAATTTAAGGGGACCACATTCATCGGGCATACCCGTTATTCAACCAGAAACAAGGCCGGTTCCGTCAGGGAGATTCACCCTCACTGGGCGCAGAGCATGAGGGGGAAGCTGGCAATCGTGAGCAATGGTGATATTATCAATATTGAGGAACTGAAACAACACGTCGCTTCCAAAGAAGTAAAAGTCTACACTTCCAATGATGCTGAAATGATCGCAACCCTGATCAATATACAGATTCGCAGGGCTGGCAAAAAGGTTTTTCAGGCCATTAAGGAAAGCATGAAGCAATTGAAAGGAGGATATGCTGCGTTGGTGATTATGGAGGATGACAACCGGATTTTTGCGTTCAGGGATCCTTGGGGAATTCGCCCCTTGCATGTGGGGGAATTTGTGATCAACGGTCAGAAGTGTGTGGCTTTTGCTTCTGAAACCTGTGCTTTTGATGTTATCCAGCGTTATAATGAAGCCCGGTATCCGGAAAACAAAATCTCGTATACCCATCGTGAGGTGCTTCCCGGGGAAGTTGTTGCGGCAGATGCCAATGCCCTTGTGGAATCGTCCCTGTTCCAGAATCCGGCAGCTGACCGGATCGGATGTGTTTTTGAGGGGATCTATTTTTCAAGGCCTGACAGTCAGCAAAGAGGAGAATCCTTTCAGGTACTCCGGGAACGAATGGGTATGGAGTTGTTCAAGGAATCTCCGATTGATGCAGATATGGTCACATCCGTTCCCAAAGGGGGGATTCCATCAGCTGTCGGATTCTCCAAGGTTTCGGGGCTACCTTATAGTATCTCGATACTTGAAGAACCCACTACGGGAGGCATACGATCCTTCACCACCAATTCTGACGAAAGACAAGCTCTGGCAACAATGAAGTATAATATCCTCCCGGATGTAGTTACAGGAAAGCGGTTGATTGTGATCGATGATTCCATCGTCAGGGGGACGACGACCCGTTTGTTGGTCCGTAATTTGTTCCGGGCTGGAGCCAAAGAGATTCATCTGCGTATCCCCTGCCCACCCTACAATTACCCTTGCCACTACGGCATCGCGACCCGCGATCCGGAAACACTGATTTCCCATAATCGGACTGTAGATGAAATCTGTCGAGAGATCGGGGCAACAACCCTGGCATACTTAAGTCTTGAGGGCCTGTATCGGGCCATCGCCAAGCAGAGGACACAATTCTGTGACGAATGTCTATCTGGTCGCTCCCCACTTAACTGACCGGTTTAAGGAGGCGGTGTTTTGACTTGATTTCCAGATCAACGTTCCGTCACGAAGGTCAATCGGGGCAGCGAGCCAGAAAATGAAAAACCTGAAATTTAGGAGATAGATTTGTATCTGTTCAGCTCACTTGCCAGATATCCGGCAAGCCCTTGGTAGTACTTTCACTCAACGCTGCCGCTTAACTTCCCTGAAGCACCACCAGTAGCTTGGCTTCATTGGTGTATTTGGCGAAAAAGGTGGATAGTTATTTAAATTTAACTATCCCCTGAAATTGCAATTTGATCTATTCTTAAAAGTTCCAACCCAAATTAACCCGGTATCCTTTGGGTTCAAAGGTAATTTCGGTTCCATCTGTGAGAGATTTTGTTGTTTTAGCATTCCACATGTAGGCAGAAACTATCAGGCCTTCTTCCGGCATCCAACCCGCACCAAAGAGTGTGATTTGAACTTTTTCTTCATCATCTAAAGCATCAAGATCCAGGCCACTGTCTGCAATATCATATTTTGAAGTTTCGCTGATGTAACTCAGTAAGACGTCGCCAAACTGGGCTTCAAGAGACATAGTGTTATAATCGGTTTTGTAGTGGCTGTGTGCGGTTTTTCCTGTTTCGGCGGCTTTTACGGATTCAGGAGACTGAATGATGGCATATTCTACCCTGAATCGGCTCTCGCCAGGGTCTCCAACCAATAAACCCAATCCAACGATTGTATTGGTCCAGGCATTATCAACCGAGTCGGATCCGATGTCCGAGCTTTTTTTGATATCGACATTCTCCATCCCTCCTGCCACATAAAAAATATCCGCCAGTTTGAGTGACGCACTGACCATAAGACCGGTTTCCGTCTCCTTTCCATCCACACTTGTGACTGGAGAAGAAAGGGGAATAGCACCAAGGACTGGGAGGATGAGGGATCCAGAAATTGTTTGCTCCTCTTTAGTTTCGTTTAATCGATATCCCAGTCCGACAGAGAGTGCTTCCCCAAAAACATATGCCAGATTCAACCGGTTTTCGGGTAGTTTCTGTTCAGTTTTAACTGCTTGATTTGGGATACCAGTTGCAATTGGAATATTCAGATCCACTTTTTTAGTGGTATCAGTTGACACAAACAATTCCAACCCGATCGCTTCACCTTTGAAAGCGGCGAGAACTGCAGGAATGCTTCCTCCAATTTCAACTTCACCGAGCTCAAAAGAGTCCGCTTTTACCTTACCTGTCGCAGAAAAAGCCTGTAGACCTACGGTACTCTTATCCCGCCATCCGGCTGCAGCAGAACTCTGGACTTTCATTGTACGATCCAGCAGTGGCGTCGCAACCTGAGCGCTGGCGCTCAAATAACTTAAAACCAGTAACATAGTTATCGTTAAACGTTTAATCATATTTGCCTTTATAATGCAATTAAGGATAAAAGAGGAAAACTTTTCAAAGCATTTCCTTTTGCTCAGAATACAAAATAAAATGCATGGAATATACCGCTACATCCAAAATATGGAATAATAAGTTATATTATAGATGGATATTATACTCCGTTGCGGACGTCTTCATTTGATTTATCTGACACCGTTCAGGAAACTCTGTGAAAGCTCAAGTGGATTTTTTTTGGCACTGACTATTCCCGGAGAGCCGCTGGCGAAGAGTAAGAAAACGATAATTTTGATTTGAAAGCGTTGTTTCACATTGAGAGTTTCAAAATTTGTTAAGTAAAAGAGAGTGATATAAAGATAACACATGATCGGCTTGCATCTTTCATATCCCGGGTCCAATGTCAAGGTGTTGATTTGGAGGATCAGAAGGCAATGAGTTCGAGACGCCTTGCAGAACGATACAGGGGTAGGCAATCTACCATATGTCTGATATCAGACATGTTTGAATTGATAAAATAGTTTGTATGGTTCAAGATGATAGAAAATATTAGACTATTCGAATGAAAGGAAGTATCCCCCCATTGCCCTACCAAATGAAAAAATTATCAGAGGATTTTTGCGAGGGGCGATGCGGGTATTTTATAAAACGAGCAGGGAGATTAGTTAATGAGTAAAATGAACATCAGCGAAGCAGACGAAAGGGAGTTCACCAAGCTGATTGCAGATGATCTGGAAAGTGGTGCTCTGGAAAAAGTCATCGAACTGTTTCGATACAATAAGACTCTTTTCCTGGTTGTTGGCAACCTGTTGAGGGATGACCGCATGAGAGTTCGCCTGGGAGCAAATATGTTGATGGATGAACTCCTTGAGGAGAAACCGGATGATGTCAAACTGGCATTACCCCATATTCTGCCTTTGTTGCGGGATCAAAGTCCGACTATCCGAGGAGACGCAGCGGACATGCTTGGTATGATTGGCTCTGTTGAACATATTGGTTTACTCCAGGACCTTCTCAACGACAGTAATCATCAAGTGGTGGAAATCGCAACCGATGCGATTGATCTAATTCATGAGAAAAACTCACCCTAACCAGTATCGATATAATTTCACATGCCTACATTAATGTTTCTGCATGGGATGGAGAGCAGCCCTCTGGGAACCAAATCTCAGTTTATTAAAAGTCATTATCCGGACAGCCTGATTCCGGAACTGCCTCCGGATATCCACGAGCGGAAGTCGGTTATTGAGAAAATTGTCAAAAAATCCGTGCGTATCGTAGGATCTTCTCTAGGGGGTCTGAGCGCATTGCTTTATGCCATGTCTTTCCCGGAACGTGTTGAAGGTATGATTCTAATCGCGCCGGCTGTCGGATTTTTCGATCAGACAGTTTTCAATGAAAATGACAAGGCTTTGATCCGTCAGACCTGTATTCCTGCAGGTATCCCTTGTACGGTGATGATTGGGAAAAAAGACGATGTCATACCCCAGGCAGACATTGAGGCGATGATTGCGCGCTCACCCGACCAGGGAATAATCAAAGTCATCAAGCAGGATGATGATCATACCCTGAACCAATCGCTGGATCTCTTGCTGATGGAGATTAAAGAGATGATGGCCAGGGATTGAACAAGGATGGGTAGATGAAGCTGATAGAAGAACGGCTCGATAAAGTAAATGAGACCCTTGAAAAAGAATCTGCAGAATGGCGGCCTAAAGATCGAGAGGGCAGATCCGGCGGCCTCATTCTGTTACGTCAGGATATTCCAACTCTGATCGTTCCTGATTTGCACGGTCGGCGTAATTACCTGCCGGACTTGTTGCGTTACAAATTTAAAGATAAAACTGTTTTTGAACTTTTGAAAACAGACAGGATTCAGGTCGTCTGCGTCGGTGACGGGATGCATTCGGAAAGAAGAGGCAAGGAGAGGTGGCAGACCGCTTTTGCTGAGTATAAAAACGGGTTTGAAGATTGCCCGGCCATGACTGAGGAAATGACTGAGAATTTTCAGACGATGGCGATGGTCATGAAACTTAAAGTGGCGTTTCCACAACAGTTCCATTTTCTGAAAGGTAACCATGAGAACATTCTGGACGAAGCCGGTAATGGCAACCATCCGTTCAGAAAGTTCGCGGCTGAAGGACCTATGACGGCCTCTTATGTCAAAAAGTTCTATGGCGATGCTTTTTTAAACAGGTATGATCGATTTGAGAAGAATCTGCCGCTGTTGACCCGTGGCAAGTATTTTGTGATCACCCACGCTCGTCCCAAGAAAGTGTATTCGATAGATGAGGTGATCAATTTCCGGTCTGAACCCGCAGTGACCGAAGGACTCACCTGGACCCGCAGTCAGAATGCTGAGGAGGGAGCAATTCCGAGTATGCTGAACGAACTGATTGATAGCTCAATTACTCCCCGTTTCTGGTTTTGTGGACATACGTCCCTGAAAACCAGATACAAGTATTGGCCTGAGGACGCTTTGATCGAAATTCACAACCCTGACTTAAGGACTGTGGTAATCCTGGATCCGTTAGTGCTCTTTGATTTGGAACGGCATATTGTCGATCTTTCACAATCCGCCAACGAAGCCCACCAGCCTGAATAATGGTACTCTTTTGCACACTGGTAATTCAGTACATTTTTGATCAGCGGCGGATTTTTCCGCCTCTTACAAACACAGCTGACGAGTATATGTTAATCCTTTTAAAATAGTTAGATAGACTTTAAGAGATAATATGTAATCCGTAAAACAGGTCCTGATCGGCCTAATAAAAATTGGATTAAATTATCCAAATTGATTTAAATCAATTTGTTGTTGATTTCACCGCTTAAAAAAATGAGTTCTCTACCTGATTTGCCACTCAAGCAATATTAAAGGTATGTAAAACAACCTGTTCCGTACTAAATACTAGAAAACACGAAACTTTACAGAAAAAGCCTTGTCAAATGGGGCCGTCGATTTTCTAATATACTAAAATTGCAGAAAAAAGTTTTTGATATGACTTTTTTTGTTTTTTAAAGAATATCTGCTTGCATTTTAAAAATAGCACTGATAATATCGGTTGATTACGTCAAATTTATTTTCTGTTACTCTCAAGTGGCGGAGAAAACGTAAGGGAGTCTGTTAACTAATTAATATTTCATGTTATTCAGCTGTTCAGCAGGCAGCTGTTATCCCGGCCTGGGATTTTGGAAAATCAAATTTACTAAAGAAACCGAGAAATGCCCACACTAAGTCAGTTGGTTCGAAAAGGTCGAAAGCGGATTCAGGTAAAAAACAATGTACCTGCTTTACAAGCGTGCCCTCAAAAACGAGGTGTCTGCACACGCGTCTACACAACAACCCCGAAGAAGCCGAACTCCGCTTTACGGAAAGTTGCACGGGTTCGTCTGACTAACGGAATGGAAGTAACATCCTATATTCCAGGTGTCGGGCATAATCTGCAGGAGCACTCTGTTGTTATGATCCGGGGTGGTCGGGTAAAAGACTTACCAGGTGTAAGATATCATATTATCAGGGGAACGCTGGATACGCAGGGAGTTGATAGTCGAAAACAGGGCCGTTCCAAATACGGAACCAAAAAAGGATAAGAGGATAGAGGCATGTCAAGAAGGCACTCAGCTGTAAAAAGAAAAATTATGCCGGATTCCAAGTATAATAGTCTGTCATTAAGCAGGTTTATTAACTGCATGATGTTTGACGGGAAGAAGAGCATTTCAGAAAGTATCGTGTACGGGGCTTTGGAACAAGTAGAAGAGAAAATCGAGGGGAAAACCGGGATCGAGATTTTCAACGCCTCGATCAACAATGTTCAACCCATGCTTGAAGTGAAGTCAAGACGCGTCGGTGGTTCGACTTACCAGATTCCAGTAGAGGTTCGTGATGAGCGGCGTTTGGCACTTGCTATTCGCTGGATTATCAACGCGGCACGCTCTCGGGGCGGAAAATCTATGGAAGGGAATCTGGCTGCAGAACTGCATGATGCGTTTAACGCCAGAGGTTCTGCTGTTAAGAAGAAAGAGGATACCCATCGCATGGCTGACGCAAACAAAGCTTTTGCTCACTATATGTGGTAATCCGAGCTCAAAAAGATGGAACGGACTCCGAAACTTTTGAGCGTACGTAATATCGGCATCATCGCGCACATTGACGCGGGGAAGACGACCACAACGGAAAGGATACTTTACTACACCGGCAAGAGTCATAAGATCGGTGAGGTTCATGACGGTGCCGCCACGATGGATTGGATGGCACAAGAACAGGAACGGGGTATCACTATCACGGCGGCTTCCACAAGTTGTTTCTGGAAGATGGGAGATCAGGTCAATCAAATCAATATTATTGACACTCCCGGCCATGTTGATTTTACGGTGGAAGTTGAAAGAAGCTTGCGGGTGCTGGACGGGGCTATTGTTGTGTTTTGTGGTGTTGCCGGCGTAGAGCCGCAATCTGAAACAGTTTGGCGGCAAGCGAGTTCCCATAGTATACCGCGGATTTCATTCATCAATAAGATGGATCGAACCGGTGCTGATTATGAGAATGCCGTTACAAAGATAAAAGAAGTGCTGGGGGCACAACCCCTTTGTATCAATATTCCATTAGGGCAAGAAGAGGGCTTTGAAGGAGTGATTGATCTGATTCGTATGAAGGCGGCCTATTTCAGCGAAGAGAGTCTCGGGGCGAATGTGGTTTGGAAAGAGATCCCCGCTGCGGATCAGGAGAGAGCCCAGACTGCAAGGGAAAAAACGATAGAGACCCTGACACTGTTCGATGACGAATTGCTTGAAGCGGTTTTAGAAGAAGATGATTTAAGTGAAGAACAATTGTTGCAGAGTATCCGCGTTGCTTGTCTTCGAGATGATATAACTCCGGTATTTTGTGGTTCCGCTTTCAAAAACAAGGGCATTCAGCCATTGCTTGACGGCGTTGTCAATTTCTTACCTTCTCCGCTGGATCGACCTCCTATTCAGGGAACGGACCTGAAGGGAAAGAAGACATTGGAGCGGAAGCCTGACGCTGACGAGCCGCTGGCAGCATTGGTTTTCAAGCTTCAGGCGGATAGTTTCGCAGGGCGAATCAGCTATCTGCGTATCTATTCAGGATCTCTGGAAGTGGGGCAACAGGTATACAATCCTGTTAAAGAAAAGAAAGAACGCGTTAGCAAGATTTTCTTGATGCACGCCAACAAAAGGGAAGAGGTTGACAGCGCTTCCGCAGGAGAGATTGTGGTAGTGGTGGGATTCAATTTCTCCACCACGGGCGACTCGATCTGCCAGAAAGGTCATGAGATTGTGCTGGAACGGATTGATAGTCCGATGCCGGTCATCTCAATTGCGATCGAACCTAAGACCAAGGCCGATCAGGACAGGCTGGACGATAGTCTGCAAAAGCTTGAAATCGAGGATCCCTCCTTTTCGGTGGGAAGAGACAAGGAGACCGGTCAGATTCTAATCTCGGGTATGGGCGAACTTCACCTGGAAGTCTTGGTGGACCGACTAAAACGCGAGTTCGGGCTAAACGTCAATACCGGCAAGCCGCAAGTTGCCTATCGGGAAACCATCAAGAAAGAAGTGGTTGCCAGAGAGGTTTTTGATAAGCAGATCTCAGGCAAAGCAGTTTATGCCGGATGCGTACTGAAAGCAGAACCGCTGTCCCAGGATGAGAAGAACATTATCGAGGTCGTACCGGATCTCAAGATTAACGATGGCGTACTAATGGCCATTCGAGCCGGAATAGAAGAGGGGCTTGTTTCAGGTGTCATCTCAGGCTACCCGGTTTTAAAAGTAAAAGTGACAGTTAAAGAAGTAGAGTTCAAGGAGGAGGAGGTCGATCCCACGGCATTCAGAATTGCCGCTGCACTGGCATTACGTAAATGCCTGCTATCAGGGAACCCCGTCCTTTTGGAACCGGTCATGAATGTCGAAATTACAACCCCACCGGAATTCACCGGAGATATAATTGGTGATTTAAATTCACGGAAAGGGAGAGTTAGATCAATTGAAGATAAAAAAGAAATACAGATTCTCTCTGTAGGTGTTGCTTTATCGACCATGTTCGGGTATCTTACAATATTACGCTCATTAAGTCAGGGTAGGGCATCTTTTTCCATGATGTTTGATCATTATGAGGACGTTCCTCCAACTTAATTTTCAAATGTTTTTGTTTATAAGGTCGGCAGAAAATTAATTTTCAACTCACATTATTTATAAGAGGGAGATGGTATGGCGAAGGAAGCATTTAAGCGCGATAAGCCGCATGTTAACGTAGGAACAATCGGTCATGTTGACCACGGTAAAACAACGCTGACTGCCCAGATAACGAGAGTCCTTGCCCAGCTGGGGCGAGCCGAATATAAAGGGTACGGTGCTATCGACAACGCGCCTGAAGAGAGAGAGCGCGGGATTACGATTGCAACAGCACATGTTGAATACTCCAGTGAAACTCGACATTATGCCCACGTGGACTGCCCAGGTCATGCTGACTACATTAAAAACATGATTACAGGTGCCGCCCAGATGGACGGATCAATCCTGGTCGTATCCGCAGCAGACGGTCCGATGCCCCAGACTCGCGAGCATATCCTTCTTTCCAAGCAGGTGGGGGTTCCTTATATTATCGTTTTCCTGAACAAGGTTGATCAGGTGGACGATGATGAACTTCTGGAACTTGTAGAAATGGAAGTGCGGGAACTATTAAGTGAGTATGGTTTTCCAGGGGATGACACACCCGTGATTATGGGAAGTGCATTGAATATGGAAGAAACCAAGGAGGACGACCCAAATCAGGAAGTATTCAAGCCCATCCACGATTTAATCGCTGCTCTTGACAGTTACATCCCAGTCCCCGAACGCGAAATCGACAAGCCATTCTCCATGCCGGTTGAAGATATCTTCTCAATTCAGGGACGTGGAACAGTCGCTACCGGCCGAATCGAGCGGGGTGTTATCAAGGTAGGTGAAAAAGTCGAAATCGTAGGAATCCGCCCGACCCAAGATACAGTAGCAACAGGCGTGGAAATGTTTCGCAAGTTGCTGGACAGAGGAGAGGCAGGTGATAATATCGGATTGCTGTTAAGAGGAACCAAACGGACAGATATCGAACGAGGGCAGGTTATCTGCAAGCCTGGATCCATTACGCCGCACACCAAATTCAAGGGTGAGGTTTATGTCCTGACCAAGGATGAGGGTGGACGACATACGCCGTTCTTTACAAATTATCGGCCTCAATTCTATTTCAGAACAACCGATGTGACCGGTATGTGCCAGTTACCAGAAGGTGTGGAAATGGTGATGCCGGGCGACCATATCACAATGTCGGTTGAACTGATTTCAAGTATCGCTATGGAACTTGGGTTGAGATTCGCCATTAGAGAAGGCGGTCGAACCGTCGGTTCTGGAACGATTACTGAAATTACCGAATAGATCTGACGAGGATTAATGACTCAAAAAATACGTGTTAACTTTAAGGCCTTTGATTCAAAGCAGTTAGACAAGGCCGTAAAGGAGATTGTTTCCATTGTGAAAAGGTCCGGGGCCAACGTGATCGGCCCCGTTCCATTGCCGACCCGAAAGCAGAAGATTTGTGTTCTTCGGTCTCCGCATGTAAACAAAAAATCGAGAGAGCAGTTTGAGTTCAATACACACAAACGGCTTCTGTATATCACCGAAACGACGCCGCAGACGATGGACTCGCTGATGAAGCTGGACGTGTCGGCCGGGGTTCAGGTGGATATCAAACTCAAGTAGTAATTCAACATACAGTAAAGTTTAAAGGATTTCATGACTATTTTAAAGGTGTACAATCTTGGAAATCAGGAGACCGGCACCGTTGACCTTCACGACAGCATCGCCGAATCGAAGCTGAATCCTTTTGTGATAAAGGATGTAGTGGTTTCCTATATGTCTGAGAGACAACAGGGGACGCACAAGGTCAAAGGTAGATCGGAAGTGGCAGGTACTAGAAAAAAGTTGTTTCGCCAGAAGGGAACAGGTAACGCCCGGGTAGGATCCCTGCAGTCACCGACACGGAGACATGGTGGAGTTGCTTTTGGTCCCGTTCCAAGGAGCCATGCGGTAGCCGTCAATAAGAAAGTGCGGAAGAAGGCATTGGTATCCGTCATCGGATCCAAAATCAGAAACGAAGAGATGCTGGTGGTTGAGGACCTGAAACTCCAGGACCATAAAACCAAAAACCTCGTAACAATCCTTGAGGCATTAAAACTCGAAAAAACGCTGGTCGTTTTCTCCGAAGAAGACCCTAATTTTGCACTTGCCGCGCGAAATATCCCAACAATTAAATGTGTACACAGCAAGGGTTTGAGTGTGTATGACGTTCTGAATCACAAGAATCTGGTTATGACGAAAGACGCACTACTTGATGTTGAGGGGAGGATGTTGAAATGAAAAATCAATTCGGGTTTATTTCCAATCCATATATTACGGAAAAGGTTCTGTTCCTCAACGAAGAGCAGAACAAGGTCGTGTTCAAAATTGACAGAACCGTGAACAAGATCGAGCTGAAAAAAGCTATTGAATCTATCTTCAACGTGACTGTCGAGGCTATCAACACCTTGAATGTCAGAGGAAAGAAAAAGAGACTTGGAAAGTGGGAAGGACGCCGCGCCGATTGGAAAAAAGCGGTTGTAACGTTGAAAGAAGGTGACACCATAGAATATTTTGAAGGCGCCTAACCGGCGATCAACGGTTTTTAGAGTTGCACAACAAATACAGAAGATAACAGATGTCTATTAAAAAATACAAACCGACTTCGCCCGGACAGAGAGGGATGAGTGTTTCCGGCTTCGATGAAATCACCACTTCGAAACCGGAGAAAAGTTTGCTGGCGCCAAAAAAGAGAATCAGCGGGCGCAATAATAACGGTAGAATCACAACCCGACATCGCGGAGGCGGTCATAAAAGACGATATCGCATTATTGATTTCAGAAGGGAAAAATTTGATATTCCCGGAAAGGTGGCGACCATTGAGTACGATCCCAATAGAACTGCACGGATCTGCCTGATTCATTATGCTGATGGTGAGCGACGCTATATTTTGGCCCCGGACCGCATCAAAGTCGGTGACACTGTTATTTCTGGGGATAATGTGAATATTGACATCGGCAACACCATGCCGCTGAAAAACATCCCCCTCGGAACACTGATCCACAATATAGAGCTTAAACCACTCAAGGGCGGGCAATTGGTTAGAAGTGCCGGTACGGCTGCGACCTTAATGGCTAAGGAAGGGCGATTTGCCAACATCAAACTCCGGTCAGGAGAGATGCGGCTGATTCATCTGGAATGTCGCGCGACGATTGGCCAGGTAGGAAACACCGATCACTCTCTCATAAAAATTGGTAAAGCGGGGAGATCCCGTCACAAAGGCATCCGACCGACGGTAAGAGGGGTTGCTATGAACCCTGTTGACCATCCGCATGGTGGTGGTGAAGGCCGGACCAGTGGTGGACGTCATCCGGTATCCCCTTGGGGAAGCCCGACGAAAGGTGCTCGAACACGTAAAAACAAGCGGACCGACCGCTATATTGTAACTAGAAGAAAAAAATAATCTCATAGCCAATAAGGAGATGACAAGTGCCTAGATCTTTAAAAAAAGGCCCGTTTATAGACGAGCATCTATTAAAAAAATGCACGACAGCAAAAGCGCAAGGAGACCGCAAGGTCATTAAGACCTGGTCAAGGCGATCTGTGGTCATGCCTGAATTTGTCGGACTTAATGTTGCTGTCCATAACGGAAACAAATTTATTCCCATTTTTATTACTGAGAATATGGTGGGACATAAATTTGGGGAATTTTCGCCTACCAGAACCTATCGAGGACACGTTACCAAATCCGATAAACGCAGTAAAAAGGCATAAATGAAAAAGAATCTTGATAATTCTAAAAAGAAGACGATTGCCAAGGCGTCGATGAGTCATGCACGGGTGGCGCCGCGAAAAGCAAAATTGGTAATCGATCAGATTCGTGGTTCAAACGTCACGCTGGCGTTAGCAACACTTGAACACACCAGAAGAAGCTCGAATCCGATCGTTAAAAAAGTGTTGGAGTCGGCTATTGCAAACGCCGTCGAAAAGGACAGCAGCGTTAACCCGGATGAATTGGTGATTACCGAAGCCCGGGTGGATAAAGGCCGAACATTGAAAAGAATTAGGCCCAGAGCCATGGGACGCGCATCGCAGATTTTGAAACGATCGAGTCATATCTCCCTGTCAGTGGGTTAAGATCGCATCAGTCAAAGATAACAAAATCCTGTAAAATATTGGGAGGAAAAAGTTGGGACAAAAAGTTAACCCCATTGGACTTAGGTTAGGAATTACAAAGTCCTGGCAATCCAATTGGTACGCGGAAAAGAAGTACGGCAGTATTCTTTTGGAAGATATCAAAATTAAGAAGTATATCAGTAGGACCCTGAAACATGCGGGTATCGCAAACATCGAGATTGAAAGGGCTGCAAAAAGTCTGAAAATCTATATTCACGCCATGCGCCCCGGTATCATCATCGGTCGCAAAGGTGAGGAAGCAGACAAAGTCAAAAAGAACATCGCGAAAATCGTTGGTCATGAAGATCTGGTCGTCAATATTAAAGAAGTCAGAAGACCGGAAATCGACGCCCAACTGATCGCGAATAACATCGCCATGCAGTTGGAACGCCGGGTAGCGTTTCGCCGGGTGATGAAAAAGACACTGCAAAATGTGATGCGGTTCAATGTGACGGGTTGCAAGATCATGGTTGCGGGAAGACTGAACGGTGCAGAAATGGCACGGACCGAATGGATTCTGGAGGGTCGAATACCTTTGCACACGCTAAAAGCGGATATCAATTATGCGGTTTGCAAGGCCAAAACAATCTACGGAATTATTGGTGTAAAAGTTTGGGTCTTCAACGAACAAATAGAAGTCGAATCGCAGGTGCGAAGAAGACGAAGAAAGTTTAAAAGGGAGAAATAGTCATGTTAATGCCGTCAAGGACGAAATATCGAAAACGCCAAACCGGACGTAACCGAGGTGAAGCTTCTCGAGGCAACCAGATTAGTTTTGGTTCCCTGGCGATCCAGGCGACCGGTCGTGGATTTTTGAACTCCAGACAAATTGAAGCTGGAAGACGGGCAATGACCCGTTTTGTAAAAAGGGATGGAAAGATCTGGATTCGCGTGTTTCCGGATAAACCAATCTCTAAAAAGCCTGCTGAAACGAGGATGGGAAAGGGAAAAGGATCTGTAGATCAATGGGTCTGCGCAATCAAACCGGGACGTATTATTTTTGAGATAGAAGGCGTCAGTCCAGCAATCGCAAGAGAAGCATTCAAACTGGCACAATATAAGTTGCCTATTAAGACAACCATCATCGAAAGAGAGGATTAATCATGAAAGCTTCCGAACTCAGGCAGCTCTCAAAGGAAGATCTGAAGGCAAAAGTTGTTAGCCTTGAGGAAAACCTTTTTCGATTACGCTGTAATAAGAGCATTGGACAACTGGAAGACACATCAGCTTTAAAAATTGCCTGTAAAGATATCGCCCGGGCGAAAACCGTGTTGAACGAGAATTGAAATCGATGTTTATATTTTGGACAATAAACGAGTATGAGTGACAATAAAAAAACAATCCAAAGACGGAAAAAGGTTCTTCAGGGTGTGATCGTCAGTGACAAGATGGAAAAAACCGCTGTCGCGCTGGTCAAACGAACCGTTCAGCACCCTCTATATAAAAGAACAGTCAGAAGATCCAAAAAGTACAAGATCCACGATGAGCAGGACGTATGTCAGATTGGAGATCATGTACGTCTGATCGAATGCAAGCCGATCAGCAAAGACAAACGCTGGCGTCTGCTAGATGTTGTACGGAAGGCGGTCTAGGAGAACCCGTCTTAATTATTTGAAAAACAGGAGATTATTCGATGATTCAAACACAATCACGGATGGAGGTCGCTGATAACTCGGGCGCCAAAGAGATTATGTGTATTAAGGTGCTCGGTGGTTCAGGTAGACGCTACGCGAGAATCGGTGATGTCATCGTGGCGTCGGTCAAACAGGCTGCACCCCGCGGGAAAGTGAAATCCGGTGAAATCGTCAAGGCAGTTATCGTGCGTACCGCTTATGCAACACAAAGAAACGATGGGACGGCCATTCGTTTTGATACTAACGCTGCAGTCATTCTGGACCCTAAAATGGAACCGATTGGTACCCGGATTTTCGGACCAGTCGGTAGGGAACTGCGGTCAAAAAACTTTATGAAAATCGTTTCGTTAGCCCCCGAAGTGGTTTAACGCTAGATCGAGATACTTATGAAAAAAAGCAATAAAAAGGGAGAAGTCCGTCAAAAGATGAAACTCCTTTTAAAAAAAGACGATGTAGTGGAGGTGATCAGTGGCAAGGATAAAGGCACCACAGGGAAAATCCTCAGTATAGATCGCTATAACGCCCGCGTGATTGTCGAAGGTGTCAATATTGTCACCAAGCACGTAAAACCGACTCAGGCCGGGCAGGAAGGGAGAATTGAAAAATTTGAAGCCCCCATTCATTACTCCAACGTATTGTTATTTTGCAAAGAGAGCGGAAAAGGCGAACGGCTGAAAATTCGAATCAACGATGATAAATCCAAAACCAGGATGTTCGCAAAATCCGATATTGCAGTCGATTAATTGAGGTCAAACGTGTCTACACTAATTGAAAAGTATAAAAGCTCCGTCATTGATATCCTGCAGAAGGAGATCGGCTATAAAAATACCCATCAGATCCCGAAAATAACCAAAGTCGTGATCAACGTTGGTGCCGGGGAAGCGATCCAGAATGTCAAATGCCTGGATGTGATTCAAGAATATATCGGAGAGATTGCCGGGCAGAAACCGATAGTCAGAAAAGCAAAAAAGTCAATTGCCGGGTTTAAGTTGCGCGAAGGGATGCCTATAGGTGTCAAGGTCACTTTACGCAGGCAGCGTATGTACGACTTTCTGGAACGGTTGATCAATACGACACTACCACGGGTACGGGATTTCAACGGAATCTCTGCGAAAGCCTTTGACGGTGCGGGAAATTACACCCTCGGAATCAAGGAACAGCTCGTTTTTCCAGAAGTCAACTACGAAAAAATCGATCAAGTGCGTGGAATGAACATCACGATCGTTACAACTGCTAAGTCCGATGATGAAGCCAGATTATTGCTTTCATCTTTAGGGTTACCATTTAGAAAAAGTTAGGATATCGATATGGCGAAAAAGTCTTGGATAGCAAAACAAAAAAGACCAAAAAAGTTCAAAGTTAGAGAATACAACCGATGTGCCATTTGCGGCAGATCCAGGAGCTACATCAGAAAATTTGGTGTCTGCCGGATCTGTTTCAGAATTCGAGCGGGGTTCGGTCAATTGCCGGGTGTTACAAAATCCAGCTGGTGATCAAAATTCTATTCTTGAAAATCAAACTGTTAATTCAGTAGTTACTGAGAGTACATATGTCAATGTCTGATCCGATTGCGGATATGCTGACGCGCATTCGCAACGCAATACTGAGAGAGCACAAACAAGTTACGATCCCCTCCTCAAAAATTAAGGAGAACATCGCCAAAGTGCTGGCGGCAGAGGGATTTATCAACGATTACAATGTTCAAGCAGCCGGTGTCGGGAACGAACTGGTCATTCAACTGAGATACGATAGCAAGGGCGAACCGGTCATAAGAAGCGTCCAGCGTGTGAGCAAGCCCGGACTTCGAATATTTAAAGGGGCTAAAGAGATCAAACCGCTGTTGAACGGACAGGGAATCTACATCATTTCCACATCCAATGGCGTCATGTCAGATGCCCAGTGTCGACAAGAAATGGTCGGTGGCGAAGTGATGTGTGCCGTAAGCTAAAGGTGGCGCTAAATAGATCAAGGAGAAATAGTAATGTCAAGACTGGGAAAACTGCCGATCGCTTTTGATTCAAAAGTCAAGGCTGATTTTAAGGACGATGTGCTTAAAATCAAAGGGAATAACGGGGAGATGACTTTCAAAGTCCCCGCAGATGTCTCTTTGACTGTCACAAAAGAGAGTATTAAGGTCGATGCTGACCTGGAAACCGCTAATGGCCGGTCAATGGTCGGTACTGTAGCGTCCATTATCAAGAGCATGATTCATGGTGTGACAGAAGGATTTACGACCGTTTTGGAACTGGTTGGTGTCGGGTACAGAGCGCAGATTAGCGGGCAGAAATTGACTCTTCTGCTGGGATATTCCCATCCTGTAGAGTACAATCTGCCAAAAGTGGTTAAAGGTGAAGTTGAAGCGACGACTAAGATCATTCTGAAAAGCTGTGACAAACAGGTTTTGGGTCAAACAGCGGCGGAAATAAGGAAATACAGACCACCCGAGCCATACAAGGGCAAAGGAATCCTTTTTGAAGGCGAACAGGTCAAACGCAAGGCAGGAAAAGCGGCTAAGGCGTCTTAAGAAACTGTTTGGGTTTATCACATCATAGTATACTGAAAGCGGATTTGCCGGATATCAGAACCGGTGTGTTACTGCCGGCAACACTGCTCACAGAGTTAACCGATCAATTATAGCTTGGTAAGTTAATGGAAGCTGCAAAGAAAAGAATTCTGACAAGAAAAAGAAACAAGGTGCACGTCAGAAAACGCATCAGTGGGACAGAATCCCGTCCCAGGGTATCCGTATTCAGAAGCACAAAACATATCTACGTACAAGCCATCGATGACGTCAATGGCGTTGTGATCGCCTGTACCTCCTCGCTGGGAAAAGATGCGAAGGGAAAAATTGCAGGATACACCGGGAACAAAGCGGCAGCAGAAACTGTCGGCAAGATGTTCGGAGAAGTGTTGAAAACGAAGGGCGTCGAAAAAATAGTCTTTGACCGTAACGGATTCCTCTACCACGGCAGGATAAAAAGCCTGGCAGACGGTATTCGAGAAGCGGGTTTACAATTCTAAAAAGCGAAAAATTACAAATTTTGAGGTAAATTTTGGCAGAAAAAGAAAAGAGCGATCTGATCGAAAAAGTCATTGAGGTCAAACGGGTCTCAAAAGTTGTCAAAGGTGGACGCCGGTTCAGTTTCAGCGCACTTGTCGTGGTTGGAGATGGCAAGGGACGTGTCGGTACCGGTTTGGGTAAAGCCAACGAGGTAATCGAAGCCGTGCGTAAAGGTACGGAAAAGGCTCAAAAGGCGATGAACGCATACAGCCTATACAAAAACAGTATTCCGCACCACGTGATCGGAAAACACGGTGCTGCCAAAGTATTAATGAAACCCTCACAGCCCGGGAGTGGAATTATTTCGTCAGGCGCTGTCAGGGCTGTTGTAGAGGCGATTGGCATAAAAGATATCAACGCTAAGGCGCTGGGATCAGCTAATGTTAATAATCTGGTTCAAGCAACAGTGAACGGGTTGAAACAGCTGAAGAGCTTCGGTGAAGTTGCCGAGAGAAGAAACAAAACCACTGAGGAAGTTTGTTTAATTGACTTTTAAGAAAAAATCATGGCTGGAAAAATCAAAGTAACACAAATCAGAAGTGGAATCGGCTTTACAAGGAAACAGCAGGAAACACTCAAGGGACTGGGTCTGCGTAAAATGCACCAGACCCGTGAGTTGGAAGACACACCAGCTGTTCGCGGGATGGCCAAAAAGATATCCCACCTCGTTAGGCTCGAGGAAGCATAGCACTATCAACACCACCCGGTCGGTTTGATCTAACCAGAAACCTGCCACACACTGAAAAATCTAACGAAATGACACAAGATGCTGCATAACTTGGAAAACGCGCCTGGGGCTGAAAATAGAAAAAAACGCAGAGTCGGAAGGGGTCCCGGGTCAACACTCGGAAAAACCTCTGGGCGTGGACATAAAGGGCAAAACTCCCGATCAGGTAGTAGACGTCGGGTCGGATTCGAGGGTGGACAGATGCCACTGCACCGTAGACTTCCAAAGCGGGGTTTTAAGAATATCTTCCGGAAAATATACAATATTGTGAATCTGGGAGATATTGTTGAGTGTAAAAAATTGAAACTTGATGGCACGATCAATAGCGATGTATTAGCTGAGGCCGGCCTGATCAGGGACAATAAACTGCCGCTTAAGGTACTGGGAGAGGGAGCGGTAGAAGCCGCACTCACTATTGAGGCTCACAAATTCAGCGCATCTGCAGAAAAGAAAGTGACCGACGCGGGTGGAAAAATATCTATTATCGAATAAGAGCGCATGCTAGAAATATTTAAGAATATTTTTAAAATAGAAGAACTGCGTAATAGAATTGCTTTTACCTTGGCCATGTTGGTCGTATTTCGTCTGGGCGCTCATATTCCTGTACCCGGGATTGACAGTGCTGCTCTGGCTGAGTTCTTTAATGCGAACAGTAAGGGCTTATTGGGAAATATTGACATGTTTTCCGGTGGGGCTTTTCGGAACATGACTATCTTCGCGCTTGGTATTATTCCTTATATCAGCGCCTCCATTATTATGCAGTTGCTGACGGCGGTTTTCCCATACTTTGAACGATTGTCCAAAGAGGGAGACGCCGGTAGGAAAAAGATCACCCAATACACCCGTTACGGAACCATCCTGTTAAGCGTAATTCAGGGATTCGGCATTGCCGCAACTCTTGAAAACGCAGGCCTGCAAGGGAACCGGTTGGTATTGGCCGGAATTGATTCCTGGGCCTTTCGTTTAAGTACCGTCATCACACTGACAGCCGGCACGGCCTTTGTTATGTGGATGGGGGAACAGATGAGTGAGCGTGGCGTGGGGAATGGTGTTTCTCTGATCATATTCGCCGGGATTGTTGTCGGTTTGCCGACAGCTTCGCTGCAGTCGATCGCGTTATTCCAGACAGGTGAACTGACGATTTTTATTCTACTGACGATAGCGATTATCGCACTGGCTGTGATCGGTGCTGTGATCTTTGTGGAAACCGCCAATCGGAAAATACCGATACAATATGCCAGGCGGCAGCAGGGAAACCGGGTTTTTGGTGGACAGTTTACTCATTTGCCACTGAAAATCAATTCAGCAAACGTCATTCCACCCATATTTGCCTCATCAATATTGATGTTTCCCGCCACGATTACAAGTTTTACCAGTATTGAATGGTTACAACGCATGGGGAATAGTCTCATGCCAGGGCGGTTCTTTTACAACGTCCTGTTTGTGATGATGATATTTTTCTTCTGCTTTTTCTATACAGCTATCCAGTACAATCCTGTTAAGATAGCAGATGAAATTAAGCGGGGCGGCGGTTTTATCCCTGGGATCCGTCCAGGTAACAAAACAGCCGTGTATTTGAACAATGTTTTACAACGATTGACTTTCGGCGGTGCGATCTACCTCTCTGCTGTCTGTGTATTGCCTACTGTGCTCATCACCTACTTCAACGTCCCGTTCTACTTTGGTGGAACGGCGCTGTTGATTGTTGTTGGGGTCGCTATTGATACAAATATGCAGATCGAAACCTTCTTGCTGAATCAAAACTATGATGGTTTTATCCGCAAAAGTAAAAAGAGAAAAAGACGATTTTAGACTTGGGTTATGTAATGCCATTTGGATTCAAGCAAAAACGATTGAATCCAAATTACGGCTTGCAAAACACTAATGGGGATGTTAACATTAGCGTTTAACTTTGATTTTAAGGACCTCAGGCGATTTTGGTGCAAAGTCATCAGAAATGAAAGACGCTTGGGGTGGTGGAAGCTAACAAAAAAGAGAATGAAGAGATGAAAGTAAGAGCCTCAGTAAAACCTATCTGTCCAAAATGTAAGATAGTAAGACGTAAAAGGGTCTTGCGCGTAATTTGTGAAAATCCACGGCATAAACAACGACAAGGTTAAGGGAGGAAAATTTGGCGCGTATTGCAGGGGTCGATTTACCGGATAACAAACGGGCAGAAATCGCATTAACTTATATTTACGGGATCGGTCGCAGCGTTTCTAACAAGATCCTGAAAGATGCTGAAGTTGATAAAAACACCCGTATGAAAGACCTCAAAGAAGATGAATTGGGGGCTATCCGGAAGATCATACAGTCTTTAATCGTTGAGGGGGATTTAAGACGAACGAGAACAATGGATATTAAACGACTCCTGGATCTGGGGTGTTACAGGGGACTTCGACACAGAAGGGGTTTGCCCTGTCGCGGACAGCGTACGAAAACTAATGCGAGAACTCGCAAAGGTCCTCGAAGATTAGCAGTCGGTAAAAAGAAATAAACTTCAGTGAGTAAAATAAATGGCCAAAGCAGTTAAGAGAAAGAGCAGTAAGAAAAAAGAGAAGAAGAATATTCCAAACGCGAGAGTGTATATCAGTGCAACATTTAACAATACGATTGTGAGTGTGACTGATTTGGAAGGGAATGTAATTAGTTGGTCGAGCACTGGACTACACGGTTTTAAGGGGTCCAGAAAAAGCACCCCCTACGCAGCTAGAATAGTTGGTGAAGATGCAATCACCAAAGCGTTGGAGCATGGTGTAAAACAGGTGGAGATAGTGATTAAGGGCCCGGGAAGTGGCAGAGAGTCAGCTCTAAGAGCCGTCGCGAGTTCAGGAATCAAGGTCAGCCAGATTAGGGATACGACACCTGTGCCTCACAATGGATGCAGACCTCCAAAAAGAAGAAGAATTTAGAGTAACATGACCTTGAAAATCTGATTATAAAGTACAGGAGAATCGAGAGTGTCTAGATATAGAGGATCTGTCTGTCGGCTTTGCAGAAGAGAACAACTGAAACTGTTTCTAAAGGGCGATCGGTGTTATACCGATAAGTGTTCTATGGAAACCAAGCCTTATGTTCCAGGGCCGCACGGCGTCAATCGCAGAAGGGGAAAGCAGTCCGAATACGGGTCTCAACTGCGGGAAAAACAAAAGGTAAAACGGCTTTACGGCGTTCAGGAAAAGCAATTTCGTTTGATATTTTCCAAAGCTGCTGGCCAAAAAGGGAAAACGGGTGCAAACCTGTTGATCCTGCTGGAAAGAAGATTGGACAATATCGTTTATCGTATGGGTTTTGCACGATCTTTGGCAGAAGCAAGGCAGTTGGTAAAGCATTCGCACATTCGAATTAACGGCAAAAAGAACAACATTCCATCAGCGCTGGTCAAAGTAGAGGATGTGGTGTCCGTTCGGGAAAAAAGTCAGAATGTCGCGTTTATCAAGGAATCTCTTGAGTCTTCAGACCGCAAGGGTTTACCGGGCTGGCTGAGCGTTGACTCAAAAGCATTCAGTGGCAGAGTAGTTGCCTTTCCGAAACGAGATCAGATTACAATTCCTATACAAGAGCAGTTCATTGTAGAGCTTTATTCGCGGTAATCGGTTTGGATAAAAATACAAATATATTGCAAAAAAGCTGGGAAGGCCTAGAAATCCCGGACGATCTGCAAGTTGGACGGGAATCCTTCAGTCAAGAATACGGTAAATTTATTCTGGAACCGCTGCACAAAGGATTCGGAGTAACCATCGGTAACGCGATGCGACGAGTACTTCTCTCTTCTCTACGTGGGTGTGCAGTATACGGAGTTAAGATAGAAGGTGTTTCCCACGAGTTCGAAACGGTCAAGGGCATCCGCGAGGATGTGCTTCAGATCGCGCTGAATTTGAAAGGATTGGAGTTAAGGCAGTTTGAGGAAGGTGATATTGCGTTGGAGTTGGTCGTGGCTGGACCTAAAGTCGTAACAGCTGGTGATATCTCCACTTTCGGAAAAATCGAAGTGATGAATCCTGATCATGTTATTTGTCAATTGGACCAGGAAGCCACACTGGAAATGACATTGTTTGTCCGATTAAACAGAGGGTTTATATCTGCCGAAGAAAATAATGACAAGGACCTGCCGGTGGGCACGATCTTTTTGGATTCTAATCACTCTCCGGTGAAACGGGTTCAGTATGAGATTAAAAATACCCGCGTTGGGCAGAAAACCGATTTTGAAAAACTGGTCATGCAGTTGTGGACAAACGGTGGTGTTAGACCGGATGATGCAATGGCGTACGCGTCTAAAATCCTGAAGGAATATTTTAATCCTTTTATAAATTTTGACGAAGATGCCATTCGGCCGATCGATGAAATTGTTGAAGAGGAAGAAAAGGGTTATGAAAACCCGCATCTATATCGCAGCGTGAACGAGTTGGAACTTTCAGTCAGATCGATCAACTGCCTTCAAAACGCAAAAATCGATACCATTGGTGACCTGGTGCAGAAGACAGAGGCGGAGATGCTAAAAACAAAGAATTTCGGCCGCAAATCGCTGCAGGAAATCAAAACCGTATTAGCATCGATGGGTTTGACGCTGGGTATGAAGTTAGAGAATTTTGATAATATCACTAAAGACAAACAGAGTCAGTTGACCTACTAAACAACTCTATTATAGGGTCGGCAGGCACGCTGGATAATTGAATAAGCGTATTGGATCGGGTTTAAGCGTATGAGACATTTAAGAGCGGGAAAAAGGCTGGGGGTTACTACCAGCCATCGAAAAGCAATGATGAGAAACTTGGTGACTGCTCTTTTGGAGCATGGTGAGATAAAAACAACGATCACCAGAGCCAAGGAAATGCGAAAGTATTTCGATAAAATGATCGGTCTGGGGAAGAAGCAGGATCTACATTCCCGTCGGCAGGCGTTGGCTTTCGTCAAATCAAAGGAAGCAATCAAGAAATTATTTGATGAATACGGACCGTTGTACGAAGACCGAAACGGTGGCTACACCAGAATTTTCCGATTAGGGCAGCGTCTTGGCGACAATGCGCAAATGGCTTTGATACAAATGGTGGATATAAAGGAGGGCGAAAAGCCCGTCCAAAAAGATGCGCCAGAGGCTATCGAGGAAATTAAAAGTGAATTAAAAAGCGAAGAAACTGCTGAGGTGACTGCGGTCGAAGTTGAAGCAGATGTTGCTGAGGTGACTATTGACGAGCCAAAAGCTGAGAAAGCAGAAGAACCGATTGTTGGCGAGCCTGCAGATACGCCTGAAGAGCCAGTTGTTGCGGAGGCACCAGTAGAAGTAGAACCAGCAGTGGGCGAAGCAACAGAGACCAAAAAAGATTCAGATTCAAAACCTGAATAGACTATCCCATCGTACCATCCCACCAACACGTATCACTAACGTTGAAGATATTCAATGTTAGTGACGACCTTCAAGCAAGCCTCCACTTATTCAGAAGTGCACAATGACGCATACTGGATGATAGCTGCAAGCAGCAGTTCAAATTTAAACGTGTTGTCTGTTACGGCAATGGATTTGAGCAGTGCCATAAAATCTTCCCAGCTCTCGATCCTGTCGAACGCTTCAAAACTCGGGATTGGCAGTTCTTCTTCAAGGCAGACTTGACGGATGGTGTCCGCTTCGAGAAACAAATTCTGGGGATTTTCTTGCAGACGGAGGAGGATATATTTGACGAGTTTTGAGATGCTAAATCTGATTTGGCGATCATTTCCGATCAGACTGTTTTCACTTGGATAACCAGCATTAGAAGAAGTGGACTTTTCTTCCGGATTGAAATATTGGTTTCTGGAGAGATAGCTCTCTTTTTCATTGGAAAAAAAAAGTTCGTAGTAGCGGTTTCTAACGGTCAGTATTTTAGCCTTGGTTTTACTATCGTGTGCAAAAACCACCTGGCTGCGTTTCGAGAAAGGGCTTTCATTTTCGATTTTTCGGCGATAATTTGTATCACCGGGCTTAAATTTTATTTTTTTCATTCCGGTTTCAAAGGAATGTCGTCATACGCACTGGGTTCATTCGGGATCTCAATATGGTCTTCCAGACTTTGAAGCTACTTTTGAAAGCAAGTAAGTTACCTGTTATAATAGTTGCATGCCTGCTTTACACCTCAAATATGAGTGCCGCAGAAAAAAACCTTCTGGCTTTGTCACGGGCCAATATCTCCGGCTATATTGAATCACTCCAATTTGATGAGAATCACCGCTACAATGTGTCGCAGTTGTATCTCCTCAACCGTAAATTGTCAAAGTCTGAAGATACTCAGAAAAATGGTGCCATTCTTAACCGCCTGGAAAAAATCGCTGATTGGTCAATTAAGCCGATTGTAACAGTTGAACGAATAAACGTGTACCTCAAAAAGAGGGATAAGTTACAATTATCAAATTTTTTAGTAGGTCTGGCAAAATCCCCGGAAGTCTCTCTTTACGAGGAAAAAATTTTCAATGTCCTGGTAGAGGCCTATGCTGTCAACCCAGAGCCGATAGAAATTCGAAGGGTCTTAAAACAGTTGCTCCCCGCTCTGAACTGGTGGCGGCAGGATTCAAGATTTATTATCTGGGCCTTGGGTTATCTGAATGTTAACGACGCAGAATATGCCAGTCTGATAAAGCAACTATGGGCAATCACTGATGTTATGACCTTTCCGGCATTGTACAACCCTTATCTGACTAAACTAAAAAAAAATCCTGCCAACGCTCATGAGATCGTGGCGGATCATTTTACCAAACAATATCAAATTAAAAACTGGTCTTATATCATCGCCGAGGCCCCTTATTATTTGTCCCGTTTGCCCCATGTGAGTGCTGGATTTTCGAAAATCAGAGGGATCTACATTAAGACGTTTTTTCGGAAACGACAATACTCACAACTTATTCAACAGTTGAACTCTTCAAAACAGATACGGCTGTTGTCTTTTACAGATGAGGAGAAGGCGGCATTGCTGTTCCGGTTGTGGCTAAAAAAAGGATGGGCAAGCAAAGCTGCAGAATATCTCAATTTACTTGAAAAGACAGCATCGGCTAAAGAATTGGCTGATAAGTATTTTGAAATGGCTGAATTTTACTATCAGAAAGCACAGTTTAAGAAAAGTCTGGGATATTTTAATCGGGTTAAGTTCGGGACGGCTCGTGAACACCTTGTGCCAGTGGTCCAGTGGCGGAAACTAAGGATTTTTGAGGAATTAAAACAACCCCAGGAGATGGCAAAAATCGCTATCTGGGCTGATTCGTATCTGTTTCAGAGTCGGGAGATCGCGGCTAAATTCTGTTATTGGGGTGTGAAGTTGAAGCTGTATGGCAAACCCAGAGCTTTAACCTGTTATCAACAATATCCGCATACTTACTACGGATTTCGGTCGCTTCAAATGGGAGCGACTTATGCAGGTGTCGAAAAAACAGTTTTAACAAATCTTAAAAAAGGAAATAAAGGCCGCCTGAGTCAACTTGAACACTCTTTCCTTGGATTTGTGCATGTATTATATTTAACTGATGAAACAGCTCTGGCTGATGCATTGGTGATGCGATATTTGAAGAAACGTATCAGCCCACCATTTTTTGCGCATATGGCAGCTGTTCTGTATCAGGCTGAACGGTTTTATCTTCAACAGCTATTGATTGATCTGTATTTTAAAGAATACTTATACAACGGGAACAGTGTACAAAGTCAGCTATTAATGGCCTACTATCCTGCTGGATATCGAGGGGAGGTGGCTCGCCATGCCGGTCAGTCAAAAATGTCACCTATGCTGGTTTATGCCGTTATTCGAGAGGAATCGAATTTCAGGGCGGAGGTGGAATCGCCTGCAGGTGCTGTGGGGTTGATGCAGCTGATGCCGTCAACGGCCAAATATATTGCGAAAATCAAGCGGATGAAATATGAACCAGACCATTTGATTGATCCGGATATCAATGTCAAGTTGGGTGTGGCTTATCTCAACCGTTTGTTGAAGCGTTATAAAGGTAATTTATTCTATACCCTGGCTGCATATAATGGAGGGGCAACAAATGTCAAACGCTGGATTCGCATAACCGGAGCCAGGGATTTGGACGTTTTTGTTGAATCCATTACCTTCATTGAAACCCAGAACTATGTTAAGCGCGTCCTGCGCTCCTATTACATTTATCAGATGCTATATGACTAAAAAATCCATTTTGTTAATCCTGCTTATCGCAGTTGTCACTCTGGCGGGATGTCAACAACAGCGAGTCAGGATAGCGACTATAAAAGATGAATCATTCGTCAGGACGTTTGCAGCGCTTCAATCTTACCAGGTCAGTCAGATAGACCTCGACTATTCAGCCAAATGCAGAATACGGATTAAAACCCCTACCCTGGATGAGAATGGGGTCTGTCAAATTGTCATCACCCGTGACAACCATTTTAGTATTACTGTGTTCTCTCCTGTAGGTGGAACCCTGCTGATGGTGTATCAGGACGAGGTCCAGATTCAGGTGTTGAATTATCATGATAAAACCTATCTGCAATTGAAAAACAGTGAAAAAAATAGAGACAAGGCTTTCGAGATTGTCAACCTCAATGTGGCTGAATTCCGATCGATTTTCTGGGGGAGAGAAATAGACGAGGAGGACACCCGGTTGCGCTTCCGTTATAAGGGGGAAAAGCCTGTTCAAATCCGGAAACCGACGCGCCATTCAGATCAGTTGGTAACGATTAAAAAATGGCTGTCATATCAGGGAGCATGGTTTCCAAGGACAATCGAATTCGAGGACCGCAGGAGGCAGATATTCTTAAAAGTCGTGATTACATCCTTTGCCCCCGGCCTGACTGATAAACTGGTGCCGGCGGAGGTCCCGGAAAATTTTCAGATCAAACATTGAGTCCTGCCCACGGTTCAATGATCTCGTTTCAGGACAAAGTTCGCAAGCTCTCTTAAGCGGACCGTATCCAGCTGAGTTTTCTCCAAGTGGTTCAATGCATTTTCATAACACAGGTTTGCCAACTGTTTTGATTTTTCAAGGCCAAATACCTGTGGATATGTCAAAGTCTGATTTTTCTGATCGGTCCCCGGTGACTTCCCGAGCCGTTCCTGGCTTCCGGTGACGTCCAGAATATCGTCTTGAATCTGAAAGCATTTACCAATCTCGGTCCCGAATCCAGTAAGTTGTGCAAAGCCCGCTTCATTTATATCAGCCAACAGAGCCCCTATCTGGATGGCTGCGGTGATCAGAGCCCCGGTTTTATGGGTGTGGATAAAACTCAGGGCATCTTGCGGTGCCAGCGCCTCCTGCCTTTGAATATCTGCCACCTGACCGGAAACCATGCCGAACACCCCGGCGTTTTTCGATAGAATATGGATCGACTTCAGGATGGTGGTGGCGGATGTCTGCTCCAGAAGCGTCGGAGAACTCATGAGTGCAAAACAGTGCGTTAGCAGCGCATCTCCCGCCAATAGTGCTATATTCTCTCCGTATTTAATATGGTTGGTGAGTTGACCTCTTCTCAGGTCATCATCATCCATACAGGGTAAATCATCATGGATCAACGAATAGGTGTGGATATATTCAACGGCACAGGCCAGAGGCAAAGCGAAGTCGGCGTTTTTTCCGGTACATTCAATAGTGGTGATTAGTAAAACCGGACGCAGTCTTTTACCTCCCGCTAAAAGAGAATACCGCATTGATTCTTCAAGGATTGCCACCGGCTGCGGAATTTCAGGAAAGGTAGCAGCCAGAGAGTTTTCAAACTGAGCCACCTTTTCTTTGTAGTAATCTGTAAAAGAAAGTTTTTCCATAGGTTATCCGTCTGTTCACAGCCCTTTGTGATTTCTTAGCTAGCTGCGTTTAAAAATGTATTTTTGTGGTTTCTGGGAGCATCAGGAACCCGATTTTCTGAATATCAGGACCCGATCATGTTCGGCATAGTCTTTGATACTTTTAAATAACGTCAGCTCGGTGCTGCGGCTCATCATCTGCTGAATTGACTCACGTTGGTCAAATCCGTGTTCAAAAATTAGAAAACCGCCAGGCTTGAGTAACGATTCAGCCGCTTTTTGGAGATAATGGTAAAACGCCAGCCCATCGTCTCCGCCATTCAAGGCGTTTCTGGGCTCCCAGAGTCGAACCTCTTCCTGGAGCAGGTCGATCTCTTGTGTTGGGATATAGGGTGGATTGCTGACGATACAATCATAAATGGGTTGTCTTTTAATGGAATTGAATCGGTCACCCTGAATCAGATAGACACGATTTCGCTGATTTTCAATCTCTGCCTGGTAATAGTTAATATTCATCCTGGCGAATGCCAGTGCCTGTTCGCTGATATCAGTAGCGATTATAACAAGCTGCTGTTCTTCACTCGAAAGAGCCAGAGGGATGGCTGCGCTGCCAGTTCCAAGCTCAAGTATTTGAAATGTGGATGTCGATCTGCTATTTGAGCGAATCAGCTTCAACATAGCGTCGACGAGTACCTCGGTCTCTGGTCTGGGTATCAGTACACCGGGCCCCACCGCCAGGGACAGTGACCAGAATTCACAAGTCTCCATCAGGTAAGAACACGGTTCACGGTTACGTCGTCGAATGACCAGTTGCCGGATCGCCTCCTGCTCTTCGAGTGTACATGGTTTGTCGTATTGCAGATAAATATCCAGACGGGAAATTTTTAATGCATGGCTCACCAGTCTCTCTGCTTCGAGGCGGAGAGAACCTGGGAATCCTCGCTTGGTGAAATCAGCGCGCATCCATTGGACTAATTTCGGCGGTGTCCAAATATCATCCTTTTTCATTCACTATCCAGCTTGGTACGAATTGTTGCCATTCTGAAGGCGTAATCAATGGCTGATCTCATATTCCTGTGGTCGGCAGCAGCCTGGCCGGCAATATCAAATGCGGTGCCGTGATCCACAGAGGTCCGAATGATGGGCAGCCCGACAGAGATGTTAACCGCTGTGTCAAAAGCGATCATTTTGATCGGAATCAGTCCCTGATCGTGATATTGAGCCACAACCAGGTCGAATTCTCCTTGAATAGCCCGTCGGAAAATCGTATCCGCCGGGAAAGGTCCGGAAGCAGAAATGCGCTCATCGGCTGCAAGTTGAACCGCTGGTTTAATGATCGACTCATCCTCCATCCCAAAAATTCCGCTCTCTCCAGCGTGCGGATTTAGACCACATACAGCTATGCGGGGAGATGATATTCCCAGTTCCTGCAGAAAACGATCAGCCAACCGAATCGTTTCATGAACCCGTTCGATGGACAGCGATCGGGAAACTTCATGCAGAGGAATATGGGTGGTTGTCAGCATGACATTGAGTTTGCACGATGCAAAGGTCATGCGGTAGTTTTCACACCGGGTTAGTTTGGCCAGGAGGCCCGTATGACCATCAAAATGATGGCCCGCGGTATGCCAGGCCTCTTTTGATATAGGGGCGGTTACCATTGCGTCGATCTGATGGGTCAAACCCAGGTTGACCGCTTTGATAACAGCTTGATAAGAAAAATTCCCACACCAAAGGTTGACGTGGCCCATTTGAAACGTTTCTTTCTTTATTTCAGCAAGATCTAAGACGGGAAGTGCCCCCTGTCGGCTTTCAAAAACCGGTTCTGTAATCTGAATGACATCAAGGTCAAGCCCGAGTTGCCTGACGGTATCACGCATGATGGTGGTGCTGCCGATGACAAAAGGCTGGTAATCGATGCCTGGATTTAGATCGGCATAGGTCTTGGCGATAACTTCAGGTCCGACTCCAGCCGGGTCGCCCATGGTTATTGCGATAATGGGGCTCATGAGGATCGTGTCAATTGTTTTTTGATCAGGAATAAAGCAGGTGAGAGATTGGGTTTCGAGCTATTCATCGTACTCTAACACACTTTGGACTTCTTTTAAAGCACCAAAAATGGTAATTATACATCAGGGACAGCTGATATAGAGCGGGTTTTTGATGCGTTGTATAGGGCTCGTTTCTTCTTTTTCGATACAGTATCAACCGAACCGGGTACTTTTTTTGCCGGTATTGCAGCAAAGATTTTGGATTTCTGCAATCCGGAAGGTATCCATAATTGCTGAGGAGTCTTTTAAGATTATGGACTTTCGCTCTTTCATATGCGGCGCACTAAAGCTGCCGGTTCAGTCAACAGCTGTCCCTCCAATACGCTGCAGACAAACGATTCAACTCGAAAAGGCCCTGAATCAACAGATTCAAAAAAGGCAGGATCTAAAAAAGGTCCTGATACAGACCCTGGCAAATCTACGGACGCTGATTCTGGATCGCGGCTCTATTATGACCCAAGACTGGCAACCTATTTGTCAGGAAACTGAAAATTTGGGGTTAGGGGATATTACCTGTTTCATTGAAGGACTAATTGTTCTGAAGACTCAACCCGAATATCTGGGGTGTCTGGATGTCGACCTGTTGCATCAGAATCTGAATGGTTGCCTGGATCAACTTGACGAAACGATTCGCAATCTTGACAGTTACGGTTTCTTTGAGGACAAGGACGACAGTGCGGATTCAAATCTACTGGAAAATAAAAATGTCTTGATTGCTGAGGATATGCCTTATAATCGAATTCTATTGAAGAAAATCCTGCAGCGACTCAATTGTATTACCAGTGAAGCAGAGAATGGCAAAGAAGCAGTTGAGCAATGGACGCAGAATTCCTCATTTGATCTGATTGTCATGGATATGAACATGCCAGTGATGGATGGATTTGAAGCAACCCACGCTATTCGTCAATATGAAGCCGAAAATGCACTGAAAAGAACCCCGATTATTGCTGTGACGGCACTGGCCATGAGAGGTGATCGGGAAAGATGCCTGGATGCGGGTTGTGATGAATATATCACAAAGCCGGTTGTTGCCAACCTGTTGATCAATATCTGCCAGCAACTTTTAAGTGGAGTCGAAGCACAATCAGAACCGGCTGAAGTACAAAGAACAATTGATATTCAGAAAGTTCTGTTGAAAACAGATAATCAGGTATATGAATATATTTTGAAATCTATTCTGGGATCGCATGGTATCGTTTTTGACCAACTGGACAGCTTAGTGGATATTCAAATAAGCCTGTTAGAAGATCGCTATGATTTTGTGATTTTGGAAGCGGCAGTCGACCTGGCGCTTGCCTATTTCATAAAAACTCATTTTCCGGATAAGTATGTTATTTTAATCACGACGAAAGAGCATGACAGCAGTATTTTTTCTGCAAAATCAGAGAATAATATCCTATATCCGTTTGACAGGGATCAGATATCTGCGGTTCTGAACCACTGCTTTCATATGCAGCAATTAGCCAGAAAAAGAGCGGAAAGTATCGCTGATGCTGATTCACTGGGCAGAATCAAAGGACGAGCCAGTATCAAAGAGGCTGTTCAGAAGTCGAATCAACAGCTGGCGGTCTGGCAGAAGGCGTTTCGCAAAATTGGTGGAGACCTGGTCCTCAGCCATGAGTTCAATTTTCATGGCAAGTACGGATTTATCCTGGGTGATGTTTCCGGGCATGACATACAAAGTGGTTATACTGCTTCATGGTTCGCGGGTCTGGTCAAAGGTGTCTGGGGACAATACAGCAACCCGTACGATCTATTGTGCAATCTGAACAGCTTTTTTGATCATGATGCGGATGAGGAAGATAAACGATTCGTGTGTGCGCTAATATTGCTCTGGGACCCTCTGCGTCACAAGCTTTACTATGCTAATGCCGGCATTCCCGGCGGAATTCTGGTGGAGAAAAAAACCGGCCAGACTACATTGATAAAATGGACAGGGATGCCCATTGGATTGTTTCCCGAAATGGACATGTTCGACCATGCCGAAATAGATTTTTTGCCTGGAGATCGGTTGTATATCGCTACTGATGGTGTTTTAGAAGCAATTCCCAGTGAAATAATCTCAGGTATCGGTGAGTCGAAAAGCAATCAACCACCGCAGCAGGCGTTGGATTCCATTGTGGACTTTGTCAAACGCTCTATTGAGGTGACCGATGACCTCACCATTGCTGTTTTCGAAGGGCACAATTTCGATGAACCGCAAAGGGGATTTCGCAAAGCAATTAAATCCACTTCTGCAGAAATTGAAACAGTACTGAAGTATATCGAACAGTATATCAATGAGCATGACTTAAATAAGTTTGGTGGAGGCAAAATTTCAGTGGCGGTGCGGGAAGCTTTAATCAACGCTTTGGAACACGGAAACGGCAATGTTGAAGAAAAATCAATCGATATTGATCTCGAAATATTTAATAACACGATACAAGTGAGGGTTTCTGATAGTGGTGGTGGTTTTGATCTGAATAGCGAAAAAAAACGATTGAAAGAGGAAGGTGAATTGCGCATACACGGGCGTGGAATCGATATGATGGAAACCATCTGCCAGTCCGTGTCTTTTAATGGCGGGGGTGTCTGTCTGGAGTTTGTCGAAACTGATTAGGAAAAAAGAGGAGATGAGGTACGGTGCCAACTGAAAAAAGTCTTGATCGATTTATACTCGATGCGAATGTGCTGCTCTATGAACCGGACTGTATTTATGCCTATCCGGATGCCCATGTCGTCATTCCCATCTCAGTGATCGAGGAGATCGATCACTTTAAAAAAGAGTTCAACGAGATCGGTCGAAATGCCCGCCTGATGTCACAAATTCTGGATAAAGTCCGCATGCGCGGATCTTTGACTGAAGGGATCAAGCTTGAAAATGGGGGTTTACTGAGTGTTTTTATCGTCGAAGAGAGGACAATCCATCTGCCTGCCTTTGTCAATATGAACAAAAATTCCAACAGGGTGCTGGCGGCGACGATGCTGATTCATCAAAAATATCCGCGACAGACTGTTCTGGTTACCAACGATACCAATCTTCGGGTCCGAGTCTCTGCCCTGGGAATTAAAGTCACGGCCTATGAAGAAAAACTGCCAAATCTGGAAAAATTTTACGAGGGGATTGTCACCCGTAGAGTTAACGACGATGAGTTTGAATCTGTTGTGCAAAGCGGTGAGCTGAAAGTTCCGGGTAGTGAATATCATGCCAATCAGAATGTCCTGCTGCAGTCGTCTGAATCCGATCAGAACAGGGTCTGCCGCTATCATCTGGAAAAAGGAAAACTGGGACTTATAGAGCACTATCCGGACGGTATCTGGGGTATCAGGGCAAGAAACAGGGAGCAGGAGATTGCCCTGGACCTCCTGATGGACGAATCCATTCATATTGTCATTTTGGCCGGTAAGGCTGGCACAGGGAAAACCTTGCTGGCACTGGCGGTAGCACTGGAATTAATGCTCTCAGCCAATCAGTACCAGAAAATCTTGGTCTCTCGTCCCATTTTCCCTATGGGAAGGGATATGGGGTACCTGCCGGGGGATATCGAAAAGAAAATGGAGCCCTGGATGCAACCCATATTTGATAATCTTGAATTTCTCTCGACCAATCATTCCTCGCCAGGGAGTAAAACAGGCGGCTATCAACGATTGCTGGACATGGGGCTAGTCGAACTGGAACCATTGACATATATTCGCGGTCGGTCCATTCCCCATCGATTTATGATTGTTGATGAGGCTCAAAACCTGACGCCCCACGAGATCAAAACCATCGTCACCCGTGTGGGAACCGGTACAAAACTGGTTCTGACAGGGGATCCTTATCAGATAGATAATCCATACGTAGATGCCGGTTCAAACGGGCTTTCACATGTGATTGAGAAGTTTCAGAATTACAGCCTTTCCGGACATGTTAATCTGATTCATGGTGTTCGTTCCAAACTGGCGGAACTGGCATCGAATGTTCTTTAATCTAGTGCGCTCCGAATCGTCACCGTTTCCATGTATTTGTCGTTTTCAACCCTTTTCCGGCTGGCTCGGATTGAAACATCAGAATGATTGTCAAGCAGGTTATGCAGAAAACTCGGATCAAAAAAAGTTTTAATTCCAGGCAAACAGCCGCTCTTGATCTCCTGGAATGGCTTCGAAGCGGTAGAATTGTTTACCGTCGTCGCGAGGATCTCGCTACCCCACAGGATTATGCGCTTTATCGCAATCTGGTCAGTAGCGTCATTCGCCATAAGGGAAAATTTGTTTTTTTTATTGAGGTTCTGACCGACCGTTCTCTGGAGAAGTTGGATCGGGAAGTAGTTATCTGTCTGCTGCTCGGCCTGGCACAATTGGATCAGTTATCAGGCATACACGAGTACGCAGCTGTTAATGAAACGGTTGAATTAATCTCCTTTTTTAAAAAAAATCGTCTTAAAGGTTTTATCAACGGCAACCTGAGATCATTTCTGCGCAGGCGGGACGAACTGGAGGAAAAGCTTAAGCAGCAACCACTGTCTGCTCGGTCAAGCCACCCTGAGTGGATGGTTAAACGTTGGCAAAATCAATATGGCAGGGATAAAACGGAAAAAATGTGTACCGCCAACAATCTGCTTCCCAGAATTCGGGTGATTGTAAATCCGGCATTTGACAGGGAAAACATTGAAGCAGACCTGGCGAGTCGGTATGAAATTGATGAACAGCATTCAGAAGGCTTCACTCTGAATAATCCCGCGGGCTTATTCGAGACGCAATGGGCAGATAAGGGGGCTTTTCTGGTGCAGGATCATTCATCCCAACAGATCAACCGCTTAATCCAGCTGCTGCCGAAAATGTGTGTTTTGGATGCATGTGCCTCCCCCGGGGGGAAACTGTTTCATATGGAATGGCGATTTGAGAAGGAGATCGACCAGCTTGTCGCCCTCGAAATTTCAGAAATGCGTCTTGAGCGGTTGAAAGCAAATAAAAAAAAATATCGGAGTCGGGCGCAGCTTGTGCGGATGGATGCTGCCTGCCCAGCTCTGACAACTGGCTTCGATTTGATACTGGTCGATGCACCTTGCAGTGCGACCGGTACGATCCAAAAACATCCGGAGTTAAAATGGCAACGGTGTGAAGCGGATATTTTACAGAATCAACAAAAGCAGCTTGCAATCTTGAATGGCTTACGGGAGGTGGTTAAGGTAAACGGATACCTGCTCTACGTCACTTGTTCACTTGAAAAGGAGGAAAATCAGATAGTTATACAGAAGTTTCTGGAAAGGCAATCTCACAGATACAGTCTGATTCCCTTTTCTCCTGCACAGGTTGATGAAAGTAATTTAACTCCAGATGGTTTTTATCAGTGTTTGCCCCAGGAATCCACGATGGGTCTTTTTGCAGCCCTGCTGCAGAGAACGGCGGAAAAATGAGTGGCTTGCCTCTCTTTCTGAATCCGCTTAATATAAACAAAAGTTAAAAACAGCTTAATTTCGAATTGAAATCCAGCTGTTGTCATCTGGTGAATCTCCTTGGGGGGATATTGATTTCTACCCACTTGTTTTGACCCCGGGAAGCAAAGTCTTGTGTATATGAAATACATCGCGCGAATGGGCAGACGTACTGAACAGTGTTCTGGAGTCATCATTTTTTTTAAATTCTGACAATACGGATTTATTATGGTTAAAGTCGCACCTTCCATTCTTTCAGCTTCCTTTAACAACCTGGCATTGGAAATCGACAATGTTGTAAAGGCGGGAGCGGATCTTATTCATCTGGATGTCATGGATGGTATTTTTGTTCCTAACGTAACCTTCGGTCCTTTGATATACAAAGATATTCCCAGATATGAAGGGGTCGAATTCGACGCGCATCTGATGGTGACGCAACCGGAGAAAAATATTCACTCTTTTCTGGAAAGTGGGCTTGATCGAATCTCAATCCATGCAGAATCAACCGATCATCTGCATAGATTGCTGCAGATGATCCGCAACCATCAAATAAAACCCGCAGTTGCTCTCAATCCTGCGACACCGCTTGCCGCTGTGAAATGGGTTTTGGAAGATCTGGATATGGTTCTGATCATGTCTGTTAATCCCGGATTTGGCGGGCAGTCGTTTCTCAAGGGTATGCTTGGAAAAATAGAGCGACTCAAGGAGATGATTCAACAGCAAGGGCTCACGGTTGAGATTGAAGTCGATGGTGGTGTTTGTCCTGATAATATCAGAGACGTGGTCAATGCGGGTGCCGATATCGTTGTCGCTGGTTCAGCGGTTTTTGGAAAACCTGATTACGCTGAAGCCATTCGAGCACTTAAGAACCATTAACAGTCCGTGCCTACAAAACTTGATCTCGGATAGCGGGTGGGCGCGAATGGATTTAGGTGGAAATCATCAACAAATCAGCGGGGAAAAAGCGGATGAGAATCGGTCTCGGATATGATGTTCATCAGTTGCATGAGGGTCGTAAACTGGTTTTAGGGGGTGTTCAGATCCCCTTTAAAAAGGGTTTGCTGGGCCATTCAGATGCGGATGTGCTGGTCCACGCAATTATCGATGCGCTGCTGGGTGCGCTGGCTATGGGTGATATCGGAGTACTTTTCCCGGACAATGACGACGGGTACAAAGACATCAGCAGCATCGGACTGCTGGATCAGGTTGTTGATCGCATCATGCAGAAAGGTTGGTCTGTGGGCAATATCGATGCGGTTATCATGGCAGAACAACCTAAATTACGTCCGTTTATCTCCGAAATGTCCAGTAGAATTGCTAAATGTTTGCATATCGAAACAGAACAGGTCTCAATTAAGGCAACAACTACCGAGAAACTTGGTTTTGTCGGAAGAGAGGAAGGAATTGCAGCTCAGGCGGTTGCTTTACTCATGAAGCGCCACTCCCGGAGTTAACCGGAAATGGGTCCCTTTCAGAGAATTCCCCTGGAAAGGTCGGTGCTGATCGGTTTTGCAAGTGATATGACATGAATGAGACAAAGAAGACTATTATCAACCTGCAGACGTTCTTCATCTTCATGAATCGCAGAACGATTCAGAAGTTCCTGCTGTTTCTAATTATCAGCGCTGTTATCGGCTACCTCATTTCCCCCCGCGTGATTTTTCTGCCGACCGTTTATGAAGAGGGGGACATCATATTACAGACCCTGGTGGTGGAAGAGGACCTGCTGATCCCTGACAAAGTTTCAACCCGGCTGAAGCAGGAGAAATTAGTCGAGGAACAACGCCCGGTGTATGATTTTGACCCCAACATCCTGGCTAAAAAACGGCAGAATATCGCGCAATCATTTCAATTCATTCGGTCCGGAATGGCGCATCTGGCAGATGAGGAAAAGGAACTGAACAGTAAGAACAGGCTGCTGGGTCTCGACTATTTTTCATCCATCAAAACACAACACGAAATCGCCGACCAGATTTCGTTTTATAGTAAATATAGACGACTGCTGCAAAGTCAGTTAAAAACCTTTCAAAAAGGTGTGAAACTGACATCGAAAGGGTTCGAGAAAAAGAAAAAACTGGATGCAGATCTCAATACAGTCAACCAGTTGTTGTCCGAATTCAAAGAGAAATTAAGCTATTTCAAGACAGAACAGAAAAGTTTTAAGGAACGATTTCAAAAAGCGGATGAAGCGGATATTCAGCAGAAGAGTCGTATTGAGGAAAAAAAAGAGTCGATAACCCGGGAGTTTATGGATTCCCTGAATATTGATATCGATGAAGTTGGTCAAGATCTGCTGGCGCTCCCTCTCTTGACGAAAGAGATTGAAGAGAGGTTAATGGCGCTGCTGAACAGCCTGTTGACCAAAAGAATAGTCGCCTCAAAAGGAATTCTGGCACAGGCTGCGGACAATCGTATTGATATCCGTAATCTGGTCACGGGAGAGGTTGTCATGGTCGAGAGCCTCCAGGCTTTGTACGACATACAAGATGTCAGCCGGATGGTTTCCGATCTTGCAAAATCCTATTTTCCCGATGATGAAACCGGGCGGAAAAAACCTCTGATCATCATGCTGGCGCAAAAACTGATCAAACCGAATATCACAGAAAACAGGCTCGAATTTAAGAAGAGAAAAACGGATGTAATCGCCAACATGAGTCCGGTCTATTTCGGTGTCAAAAAGGGAGAAATAATCGCCCGGGCCGGAGACCGTGGCACAGCGCATCAGGTTGAGTTGATCAGAAGCTATTATGAGGTCGTCTCCAATATGGATAAACTGCCACAGATGGTGGGGAATGTCCTGATCGTATTGGCTAGCCTGCTTTTGATTTCATTTGCGTTCAGGGTCAATGGCGCGCTTCAACCGCTTCTTTTTAAGAATCAATTGCTGATTATTTCAGCAGTGGTGATTACACTGATTCTAATTAAAGGGGGTATCGTCCTGGGGGAAATTGTCGAGACTCGCTATGCGGATCTTCCCAGGGAAATATATATCTACATGCTGCCTATCGCTCTGAGTTCGATGTTGGTCGGGATCCTCATCAATTTTGAATGTGGGGTGCTGGCAGGTCTGTTAGCAGGCCTTTTTGCCTCCATCATGCTTCAGGGAAGCCTCTACTATTTTTTCTTTGCTGTTATGGGCAGCACTGTCGCCTCTTTGCCGGTGACCCGTTTTGAATCCCGTTATTCACTGCTGACCCACGGGTTTAAAATCTCGATGATGAACCTGCCAGTCGTGATTATCATTTACCTGGTCGAAAGAAACCAGATCGGGAATATGATCTGGTTCGATATCTTTTTTGCACTCATCGGCGGATTGCTGACTGCTATTGTGACCTCCATACTTTTGCCGTTTTTCGAGTCGATTTTTGACATTACCACCCATCTTAAGCTCCTTGAGTTGTCCAATATGAACCACCCGGTCTTAAAGGATTTGATATTCAAAGCCCCTGGAACGTATCAACACTCAATCATCGTTGGGAATCTAGCTGAATCCGGGGCCTTGAAAATTGGGGCGAACTCACTCCTGGCTCGTGTAGCTTCATACTACCACGATATTGGTAAAGGGGAAGATGCCGTCTATTTTGTGGAAAATCAAGCTCCGAATATGCCGAATATTCATAATAATTTGGCACCCCTGGATTCAGCACAGAAAATCATCGGTCATTTGCGGGATGGGGCAAAAATAGCAGAAAAGCATCGATTGGGCTCCGCGATTAAAAATATCATGTTGCAGCATCATGGAACCAACCGGGTGACATATTTCTATAAAAAAGCGGTCAAGAATATAGACGAATCCCAGGGTGAACCACCGGTTGATGAGAATCTCTTTCGCTATCCCGGACCCAAGCCCCAAAATCTGGAAGCTGCAGTGGTGATGATGGCAGATATCGCCGAAGCGGCTACTCGAAGTATTGACAATCCTTCTGTTGAGTCCATCACGGAAATGGTGGATAAAGTCTGCTGGAGTATACTCAGAGACGGTCAACTGGATGAATCTGGAATTACACTACAAACTTATCATGAAGTTGTTCAGGTCTACAGCAGCATGTTGATCAGCATTCACCACCCCCGAATTAAGTACCCTGAAGACAGTCTGGTTTCGACGACTGACTTTCGCGGGCCAAATCGTTGAATATTAGGCGAACAGTATGGAAAACGAACATATTCAAATTACCTACGAACTCCCATCCGAGACTCTGCCGTTGCAGACTGAAAAAAGGATAATGGATGTACTTGGCTTATTGATGATGAAACTGGGTTTGAATTGCCGGATTCTTTCACTGTTTTTCTGCTCTGTTGAGACCATGATTCAATTGAATGGAACCTATAGAAGTCAGGAAAAACCAACCGATCTTTTGTCCTGGCTTTATCAGGATGTTGAAGCCGAGTTGATTACACCTGATGAACCATGGGGGGAACTGGTCTACTGCCTGGAGCTGATTCGGAAACAAGCCACTGAGTCCGGCTGGGAACTTGAAGACGAGTTACTGAGACTGACTGTTCACGGACTGACACACCTGCTCGGTTACGATCATGAAGACGAGGCGGACGAGGCTGTGATGCTTGCTTTTGAAAAGGATCTCTTGGAACAGATTGGATTGACGGGGGTTTATGAATCGTGAGCGCACATAACGGATCGGAAATCTGTTTTCGATCCGTTAAACAAACCGTGCTTTTGCTATGCTTCCGCCGGAACAATATTGATCAGTTTCCGGCTTCTGTTCTTTTTGGTGAACTTGACAACACCATCACAGAGCGCGAACAATGTGTAGTCCTTGCCTGTACCAACGTTGCTTCCTGCGTGAAATGTATTGCCGACCTGCCTGACTATGATGGTGCCTGCCGTCACATTCTCTCCGCCAAATCTTTTGACACCCCTATGCTGCGGATTGGAATCTCTACCGTTCTTAACGCTACCTTGACCTTTTTTATGAGCCATTTTTACCTCACATTGCTGATGATAAAACCAATTAATCTAACCGGATTCTTTTAAGTCATCACTGCCTTCAACTGTAATATTCCGTTGAAAAAAATCGTCTGCTTCGACGGGCAATAGAATTGCTTAAACTTTAATATCCGCTATCTGAATTTTAGTATAGTTCTGCCGGTGACCGGCAGTTTTGCGGTACCCTTTTCTTCTCTTCTTCTTGAAAACAACAACTTTCTTATCTTTGAAGTGATTCAAAATTTTTCCGCTGACTTTTGCACCGTCAACAAACGGAGTACCAACTTTGTAATCATTCTCTCCGGTTTTTACAAACAATACCTGATCCGATTCAAACACCGAACCCTCTTCTTGATCTAGTAAATCAACGGTCAGAATATCGTTTTTAGCTACGCGATACTGCTTGCCGCCTGTTTTTATTATTGCGTACATATCTTGACTGCTTATGTGGGTGAGTGTCGCTAATAACGACTGCAGAATAAGTGAATCCTTTAAAAATAATGAAATCTGAAGACTTTGTCAATCGTAAGCTTCAGTTTATTGGCAAGTTGCCGATATTGAGATGCGTCAGGGGTTTTAATGCCTGGCGCTGGTAGAATTACAGAGATATCCCGGGATTTGGATCAAAACGAAAAACTGTACCCGATCCTGACTTCGCCCAGTTCGGGTCGAATTTTTAAATCGAGGTATCCTTTATAGCGACCTTCATCTATTAATTCATTATAGCGGCTTCTTACTGTAAAATACTCAAAAGTACTGTAGGCAAATACACCCAGTGATCCCAGAAGTTTCAAGTCATCACCTGACTGAAATTGACTCAGAAAATAGCCAGATACAACCCCGGAACTCAGCAAGACCAGTTGCCAGAATTCTCTTTCGTATTTCACTTGTCGTACTTTGAGGATCCATTTTTTTCGAGCAATATCCTCCAGTTGAATGGGAGAGAGCACCACCGATTTTTTGATCTCGTAGACGTTCCGCTGCTGTGTATCCAGCTCCTTGCGAATTTCAACGATTAGTTGGATTTGCTTGCGTTTGTCCAGATAAGAAGAGACCCGTTGACCGGGTTTAGGCGTCTCAATAGTCTGGAAATAAACCCCTTCACTTACTTTTTTACCAACTCGGGTGATTTTCAGAATACCGATGTTGTGTCTTCTGACAATGTTTGAATTGGCGTCTTCCCCTTCGCCCACTTTTTTATTTCGGTATATTACCAACTGGTCGCCAACCGAAATGCCATGCTGTTCCCCCAGATCGATGACAGCGATTTTGTTATTGGCCGTGATCACATTGCCGGTCAGGGGGGCGTTGTTGGCAATCCGGTTGGAGAGCTGATAAAAGCGCCGATCCATATTTTCGTCTGAAAACCGGATCGTATCTTCAAAAGCGAGTGCGTTATCGAAAATGTGAACCAATTTCACATTGAGACTGAAAAGACCGGAAGGGGTCAGAGATATGTGCCCTGACAGAACCCAATCAAGATTCGTGATCTTTCCAATTTGTATACCACACCCAATTTCGAAGCAGGGGAGAAGGGAGGGGGCCTGTTTTTGAATCTCCTCTTCCACAGCATCCAGGGAGATAATTTTAAAACGGCTTGTATTGTCCAGATTCCGCGCAATCATACCACTGAAGGCTCTGGCGGCTGATTCTGTCATTCCGGTGGAACTGAACTGCAGCACAAAAAGCTTTCGGTCGTCACTTTCAGGTGCCTCCAAAACTTTCTGTATTACCTCTTCAGGATTTGTCTGGGCGAATACAGGGACCGTCAACAGTTGAAAAGTACTCAGAACAAAAAGAAAACAATAGAGACTGAATTTATGTATTGGGTTTCCGCTCATGGGCGATTTGCAGATTGAATTTTCGGTTTTCATCAATCGTCTCCCGGACCTTCCCGTTTTTTTGAGCCCGTGTTCCCGGATTCACAGTTTGCTGCTCTGTTTTCGAGTCTATTCAAGGGCTGGAGAGAGACGGACGATTCTCTCATTCTGGAAATGCAGGAATCAGGCTAAAACTGATATCTGAATTGCCAAAGGATGAATCGAAGTCAGCAGGATCCATCCTTAAAGCCCTCTTTGGGAAGCTTCAGCGCTTTTTTAGTCCGCTGGTGTTTCTGCCTCTTTATTTGCTTTTGAGGCTCTTTTTTTTGCTGTTGCCGGTTTTTTATCAGAACTGGCATTATTGCCCTGAGCTTTTTTCAGAGACTCTTTTTTGGCAGTCGGTTTTTTCGGCTTGCCAGGAGTAGCCTTTGGCTTTTTAATAGTTCCAGCTGCTTTTTTCTCGCTCGCTTTGGGTTTCTGAGCCACAGTTTCGACAACGGATTTTTTATCGTCGGCCGCTTTTCTGGTTGCGCCTGCTTTAGGCGCCGATTTTTTGGGTCGGCTTCTACTGGGGCTCTTTTTTTGTGTTTTAGCCGGTGATGTCTTAGTTACCGTCTCTTTTTCAGCCACCGGTTCCACCTTTTCTTCCGATGGTTTCTTGGGCTGACTGGAATCCGACTTCTTCCGTCCGGCTGATTGGGCTCTGCCCGTGGTTGCTTTACGGGGACCCCCTCTTTTTGGTTTAGAGCTCTGTTTGCGAGACTCACCCGTTTTTCGACCCTCTGCATCCTTCGCTACATCCGTTTGTGAGTCTTCAGGGATGGCTAACGCTTCTGCCTGTGGGAGCTTGCTAGTCGTTGAATCCGACTCTTTTTTGCTCCCATTATCCCGGTTCTTCCAGAGATACTTCTGATCAATCGGATGGGGGGCTTGATTGTCGGGTTTGCCTTTGAGGCGGTTTTCAAAAGCGATGGTCATCTCTCCCAGCACTTCAGCGTCAGGTTCCTGAATGTCTAAGAACAGGCACGAAGGATAGATGGAGCCGTCGGTTGAATGGGCCGGTTTTTTAGCAGCTTTGGGTGGGATTGGTCTGACTGCATCTGGCTTTTTGACGTCCGCAGGCCTCTCATTATCAGCTTTTGGTTCAGCATCAGCCGAGACGGGAGCCGGTTGCTGTTCGGTGGCTGTTTGTTTCAATTCTTCAGGCACCGTTTCTGTATGTGGCGCCTTTTTGCTGCGCGAGTCGTCTCTTTTCTCAGGTGGTCTCTTTTTTTTATCTACGGCTTCAGATTTCTTATTGACCCCTTTATCTTTCTGCTGGGATTTCTTTTTTCTGTCATCCTCCTTCGGGAATTCCTTTTCAGGCGCGGAGTCCTCTTTCGAATCTTGCGGTGTCTTGTCGAAGATTGTTTTGAGATGTGATTCATCAAAAACAACCATTTGAGGTTCACCACGCAGGATGATATCGATTCCGAATTCCAGCTCCAGGTCGGTGATTGACTGACGTCTTTCATTGAGGAGGTGATTGGCCAGTTCCAAAGGCAAAACCCCTTCAATCTGGACAAGATTCCCCTTGGCGGCAGCTTCACGGATGGATCGCAAAATGAGGTTGGTTGAGGCCAGCAGGGATGGTATGCGCCCTTTTCCGTTACAAACCGGACAGTTGCTTTCAACAGTACTGGATATTCTGACTGTCATCCGTTGCCGACTCATTTCCAGAAGACCGAATTGGGAAATGGGGTTGTATTTACGCTGGGCTTTATCTCTGGACATGGCGTTTTGCAACTCCTCTTCCACTTTTTTCCGGGCTTGATCGTGTTCCATATCGATAAAATCGATAACGATTAAGCCGCCCAGATTACGCAATCTCAGATGTCGTGCGATCTCATTGGCTGCTTCCAGATTGGTTCGCAAAGCAGTCGCGTCGATATCGCCTTCCTGATTCGATTTGCCTGAATTAACGTCAATCGCTACCAATGCTTCTGTCTGGTCGATGACAATTGAGCCGCCGGAGGCCAGTTTGACTTCCCGAGAGGTCAGCTGCTCGACCTGTCTCTCGATTTTGTACGTTGAAAAGAGAGAACGATCACTGATAAACAATTTCAGGTCCTTTTGCCTTCTTGGGGCGACCTGTTTGAGGAAATTCAGGGATTTCTGAAAGGTTTCCGGGTTGTCTACCCAAATCTCTTCGATGTCCTCAGCATAGTAATCCCTCAGTGTTCGCGTGACGACGTCCGCTTCCTCAAGGATAATGCCCGGTTTTTTGGTCTCCTTGAAGGACCTGTGAATCTCTTCCCAGGTTTTTTTCAGCGTTGTATAGTCTTTTTTCAGTTCCACCAGATCTCTGCCAACGCCAGCTGTACGGATAATGACCGCATGTTTTTCTGCGTCAATAGCGGCAGTGAAGCTTTTCAGTCGATCCCGCTCTTCCGAATCATCTATCTTTTTTGAGATGCCTCCCTTATTGGAATTTGGCATCAATACCATGAAACGTCCTGGCAAAGAGATATTCGTTGTCAGGGCAGCGCCTTTTTGGTCAACAGCCTCCCGTGTGACTTGAACCAGTATGGGTTGTCCCTTTTTCAGCTTTTGCTGGATGGGACTACTGTTATGCAGGCCTTTTCTCTGGTACATGGAGGAATTGATTTCACTGCTGGGTAAAAACCCGTGCTTTTTATTTCCGAAATCAACGAATGCAGCTTGCAGGGAGGATTGGATCTGAACGACCGTTCCTTTGTAAATATTGTTTTTGGTTTGCTCTATGGTTCGATGTTCAATGAGCATTTCCTGGAGCACGCTATCTTCGGCGATGGCGACTCTGCTCTCATCATCTGTTTCATTGATGAGAATGATTTTTTTTGTCATTAATTCTCCGACAAGATAATTAGAAGACGCTCCCTCAGTCTTAATCCGGGTGTTGTTCTAAGAACAACTCCTTTGCTGGGTCGGGTCATCACTAAATAAACGATTTTTATCGGATTGAGTCCTGGAGGCAGGAGAAGCGGATAGGCAGAAGACAGCTGTCAAAAGCAAGAGTCTGTCACACTTTTATGTCCATCTGTGGCAGCAAAAAGCGTTTCAGCAGCTCTATTTGTCCTGAATGCTTTTTGGCCGATACTTCTATAAATACCTTTAAGCTGTATTTGTCGGGTTAACCTATTTCTTCACGTTTTCTCTTCGACGTTGCGAACAGCTTTTATCAATATTTTCTTCAGGAGATATACTCCTGAGATCCTCCTGACTCGATCCGAATCGTTACAATTGGATTCGAGCTATTTGTTTTTCGTCATGCTTTTCAAAAAAGGCCGGTGTTCCCGGCTTTGCCAATCATTATTCTTTTTAGATGATCCCGATTTCAAATCGGAAGCGATTTGGCTTTCGGGTTTTTTAAAACCACCGCATTTGGTTGTGGGTAGAAAATACCTGGTGTTCAGGTCAGCACCTCTACTCCTGATTCAGTCAGAAAAATAGTATGTTCGAACTGAGCCGAAAGTTTACCGTCAATCGTGACAGCGGTCCAGTTATCCTCTAAAATGTATAAATCCTTATCTCCCAGATTAATCATGGGTTCAATGGTAAAAAACATTCCAGGGGTTAATCTGACCCCAGTTCCCCTTCTTCCAAAGTGGGGAACCTGTGGGTTTTCATGAAACTGTTTGCCGATTCCATGTCCGACAAATTTTTCAACAACTGAGCATCCCATGGAGTGAGCGTAGGCTTGAATTGCCGCACCGATATCTCCCATTTTGCCATTCGGTGTCGCGGCCTGAATGCCCCTTTTCAAACACTCTTCGGCAACGGCCGTAATCTTTTTGGCGTCTGGAGAACACTCGCCCACCAGAAAGGTTTTACTCGTGTCACCAAAATATCCGTTAAGATTGCAGGTGATGTCGACATTAATGATGTCACCATCCTTGACGATGGTATCGTCGGGAATGCCGTGGCAGATGACACTGTTGAGTGATGTACAGGTTGATTTCGGGTACCCTTTATAGTTTAATGTGGCAGGGATAGCGCCATGATCGAGCGTGTATTCATGTACCCAGGTATTGATAGTGTCCGTGGTAATGTCAGCTCGTATATTTTCACCCACCATTTTCAAAGTGTCCGCTGCAAGTCTGCAACTTTCTCTCATCCCTTCAATGTATTCACTACTTCTTTCCATCCTGTCAAGCTGGGTTGCGGGTTCTTTACTTCCACCCAGTCGTTGTTTGTCTGAAGCCAGGTGGCATTTTTTATATTTTTTCCCACTACCGCACCAGCAAGGGTCATTGCGTTGCATTTTCCCTAGGTGATTCGGTGCTGAATTTTTCATCGATGGGTGAGGGGTAACCAAAACTTTACCTGACAACGATGTTCATAATTTTATTCTGAATAAAAACAACTTTAACGACGTTTTTATTATCGAGGTACTTTTGAATCTTGGGGCTCGCATTGGCAACGGCAAAGACCTGATCTTGGTCGCTCCCTTGCGGTATCGTGATATTATCCCTGACTTTCCCATTCACCTGGACCGGAATCTGATAGGATTCAGTGATCAGTTTGGTTTCGTCGTGCTGCGGCCATGGTTCGTAGGCCAGACTCGTCTCACCGCCCAGACGCTGCCAGAGTTCCTCCCCGATATGCGGTGCGAATGGACTCAGTAACAAAACGAATGTTTTTAAATGATTACGATTCTGCTGCGGCGAATTGATCAGTTCGTTAGAAAGAATCATCAATTGGGAAATGGCCGTGTTTAAACGCAGGTTTTCGATATCGTCAGTTACCTTTTTGATGCTCTGGTGCAGTAGTCTGTCCAGTTCTTCGGTTGAAGCTTCGTCAGTGATTGAAGGTGAAAGGCTTCCCTCATCATCGATCATCAGGCGCCAAGTACGTTTTAAAAACCTGTCGATTCCTTCCATTCCTGACGTATTCCAAGGTTTAGCTTTTTCCAGTGGTCCCAGAAACATCTCATACATTCGCAGGACATCGGCTCCGTATTCCGAAACGACATCGTCCGGATTAATGACGTTGCCAAGGGATTTCGACATTTTAACCCCGTTTTCTCCTAAAATCATACCCTGATTGACCAGTTTCTGAAACGGCTCCTTGGTAGAGACGTATCCCAGATCATACAGCACCTTGTGCCAAAAACGAGAGTATAGCAGGTGCAATACGGCGTGCTCGGCACCGCCAATATAAATGTCAACCGGCATCCAGTAATTTTCAGCCTCCTTTGACCAAGGCTCATCATTGTTATGGGGGTCCACAAAGCGGAGAAAATACCAGCATGAACCAGCCCATTGGGGCATGGTGTTGGAATCCCGTTTCATTGGCGTACCATCCGCTAGTGTCGTGTTGATCCAGTCTGTGACATTGGAAAGCGGGCTTTCACCAGATTCTGAAGGTTGAAAGGATTCCGTTTCCGGAAGCGTTAGCGGAAGCTCATCTTCTGAGAGGGGAACAACCTCACCGTTTTCTTTGATTGAAAGAGGAAAAGGTTCGCCCCAGTATCGTTGTCGGGAAAAAAGCCAATCGCGTAGTTTGTAACTGATCGCTTTTTCCCCTTTACCGTTCTGCTTGAGCCACTCACACATTTTCTCTTTGGCGTCATCAACCGTCAGCCCATCCAGGAATTGGCTGTTCATCAGGATGCCGTTACCGGTCCAAGCTTCCTTGGAAATATCCTGATCGACAATCAGTGGGATGATTTCAAGATTAAACTTTTGAGCAAACTCGTAATCACGCTGATCATGCCCGGGAACTGCCATGATCGCTCCTGTACCATAGTTGAGCAGCACATAGTCTGCAATCCAGATGGGTATGGGAGCGTTATTGGATGGGTTAATGGCATAAGCGCCGATAAAAACCCCTGTTTTCTCCTTGGAAAGATCGGTTCGGTCCAGATCACTTTTGGATTCGCACGCCATTTTATAGGCTCGTACCTGCTCTATATGATCGGGGGACGCTATTTGGTCAACCAATGGATGTTCTGGTGCCAACACACAATAGGTACTCCCGAAAAGTGTATCGGGTCTTGTGGTGAACACGTCGAAACTATGTGTGCTCTCCGCGATGTTGAAGGTTGTCGTTGCTCCAAAAGATTTACCGATCCAGTTACGCTGCATCTCTTTGATCGAATCAGGCCAATCCAGATCATCCAGGTCTTCCAGTAACCGATCTGCATACTCTGTGATCTTTAGCATCCATTGACGCATAGGGCGACGAATCACCGGGTGGTCTCCCCGTTCGGATTTGCCGTCGACCACTTCCTCATTGGACAAAACCGTTTTCAGAGCGGGGCACCAGTTTACAAGTGCGTCTGCCTGGTATGCCAGTCCTTTTTTATAGAGCTGCAGAAAAATCCACTGTGTCCAGCGATAGTATTTGGGATCGGTTGAGTTAATCTCGCGGTCCCAATCATACGAAAAGCCAAGAGATTTGATCTGGGTGCGGAAATAATCGATGTTTTTTGCTGTGGTCTCTGCAGGATGTGTCCCGGTCTGGATAGCATACTGCTCTGCAGGCAGGCCGAATGCATCCCATCCCATAGTGTGCAGGACGTTGACCCCTCGCATGCGCTTATAGCGTGCGGTAATATCCGTTGCTGTATAACCTTCAGGATGTCCGACATGTAACCCTTGCCCTGAAGGGTAAGGAAACATGTCCAGGATATAAAATTTTTCCTTGGAATCATCGATTTCTGCTTTGAAAGTTTTGTTGTCTTCCCAATACTTCTGCCATTTGGGCTCGGTGATCTTTGGATTATAGGACATTTTTGAAAGCTTTGAAATAAATGTTATTCAAGGAAACGGACGAAGTTGAATGCGCCTTGAGGCTGGAATGAAGATGAAGTTGTTTCAAATCCCTTTATAATACCTATTCGTGAGTTTGATGTCAAATAGGGCCTTTGAAGCACATGGATGGTTCGGAAAAACACTTAACGAGGTGGCAGGGAATTAAAAATAGAGACATACCCATCGTAAAGTATCGGGTGGATAACTTTTGTGGTCACCGCATCCTTGACGGCACATTGGGGTTCGTGAACATGTCGACAATTTCTGTGTTTGCACTGCTGTTGAAATGTTTGAATTAAAGGATAGTATTCGTTCAGGTTGGCCTGGGTGATATTCCAGAGGCCGAACTCCCTGATGCCGGGGGTATCGATCACAAATCCATTTTCCGCAATTTGGTGTGAAATAGTGTATGTTGTCGTGTGGGATCCTTTGTGGGTTTTTAAACCGACATCACCGATCTTGATCGAGAGCGCGGGAAAATATTTGTTTAACAGCGATGATTTTCCGGCACCAGATTGACCAGCCAGGACGCTGACGCTATTTTTCAGCAATTTAGAGAGTTTTGGGTTTTGCTCAAGTTCCAGGGTGGTTGATAAAAAATATTCCAACTCCAGATCGCGAAACGGAGCCAGGAGGTGATCGATCTCTTTTTTCGGGACTAGATCCGTTTTTGTGATCACGAGAATGGGTGTGATCCTCCCCACGGACGCAGCAACCAACATTCGATTGATAAGGTTGAATCGAAAAGCGGGATCTTTGGTCGCTGCGACTATCAGAAGATAGTCGATATTTGCTGCGATGACTTGTTCTGCCTCTTTGCCGACCCTGGTTCTTGAAAGAAAGCTGTTTCTTGGCTCGATTTCGATGATGAGACCCAGATTGTCTGTTTCGGATTTCTGATAGATAACTCTATCTCCGACCGCTACTTGATTATCAAAACGGCTGTTTTTAAACAAAAGTCCCTTGATTTTACATTCAACTGTTTGATTGAGGTTATTTCTCAAATAGTAAAAGCCTTTTGTTCTTCTGATAACGGTCCCGAGTTCCCTTTTTGTCATAGGTAGTTCACATTAACGTTGGCGTCCTGTCCGAAGAGTGCATTGTTATTTCCCGGGACAGCTGTCGCGATCTAAAAAGGCCAATTAGTATATTCGTTGGAAGGTATTGCTTTCCTTTCAGGATTAACAAAACAATCCCGTATTGAAAAGGCATCATTTCGGCCAAAAGGCGGGATTGGCAACAATTCAGTTTGATAACCAAATCAAATAGGTATAGTATAGCTGAAATAAATAGTTTTCGTTGACAAAACGAACCGTATGTGGTTGAAATTTAGTGACTGAATAAAGCGGTTCACTATTGAATTTTTTCAAAAAATGTGATGAGATTGCAATCAAACGAAAATTTTAAGGATTCTTGGGATGAAGCCCTTGTACAAAAACTTCACGGTGAAATAGCTTTAGACTTTCTTCGTTGTGAGAATGATCATGCGGTCAACGCATCGGTTGAATTTGTGAAGTTTTTGCACCAAAAAGGTCTGGATAACCAAAATTATCCCTTTTATATGCCGCTATTTCTTCACGAGAATGAGAAGGTCATCAGTGCTTTTTTAAGTGACGGGAAAATTCTGAATAGCTTAAAAAAACTGAAACGAAGCCGGCATTTCATCGGGCTTTGTTTTGATTTACTGAGGCAGTTTTCTCTGGATACTGTTTATGAAAAGACATTAGAGACCCTTCTTTTGGTTCTCAATCTTAGTTATCGTGATGCAGTGTTCGGTTTCGCAAGTTATCCACTATCCCTGAACGAGTTGAATTATATCAGCAAGTTTCTGGATAAGGGCAAACCGCAAGCTAGTAAAATAAACAGGATAATTCTTGACATACTCGCGGATTTAGGCGACTTAACTACGAAAGATACAACTGAGCCAACGTTGCTGGAAGTTTGTGCCCGGGCAAATAAGATTCGAAACGTCTTTTTTGACAACAGAGCTTCTATGGCCGAAATTATTCCGGAGACCATGTTGGTCAAGGGTATCAAATAATGTAATTTGTTGAGAATGCGTGCTTTCTGAACTGAGAAGTCCAAAAAATAGTTTACAAGGAGATGAAATGGCCGAAAATAGCGAAACGATTCGCCCAGAGTGGACAACAGAGTCTACCCATCGGGTTGAAAGCCTCATTTTAAGGAATGCTTTTTCAAGCAGAACCCCCGATGCGACAGAGACCGCCATGGCATATACCCGGTATCTGAGACTGGCAAGAATGACAAGCGAAAACTACCCACTGTTTCTGTCACTGTTGGAAATTGAAAACCACTATGTCATCGATTCATTGATCGGTGATGACGACCCTTTTGTCTTTTTTACGCCGATTCAACCGACACGCCACTTGCTGAGGGAGTGTTTCAGGTTGCTGACCTTCTGGCATCCGGGCGGCATTTACCCTAAGACCATTTCTATCGTCTTGGGCGTTTTACAGGCGGCTTATAACCATGCTAAAGACGGCAACGAGATTTACAGGGTTTCTATCAATGACATCAATAACCTTGGAAAGCATTTGAATAAGGATTCTGGTCAGACGGATCCGGTCAACCGGGCAATTTTAGACGTTCTGGATCGCCTTTCTCTGCTTGAAGGTCAGGGCGACGAAGAGATTGAAGAGTTAGCCAGGCATTGTCACAATATCAGAACCTATTTCTTTGATCGCAGACGAAAAATGGAAGATATTATCCCACAGGTTCTTCTTGTGAAATCAGACTATCTTGTGAAAACGGTCGGCCCAAATTTTGTTTTTGAAGACTAATAAAAACCGGAGGTAATCATGTTATTGACTGATAGACGTAAGATTTATTCGCAGATAGAAATAGAACAGATACGAAACGACGTTCTGCAGCAGATTTTGAAGTGTGGTACCCCGGATGCTGTAGAGGCATGCATCACTTACGCTCGGTTTCTGAGTCTGACCGGTATTACTAATGAGAACTACCCGCTTTTCATTAAGGTGCTGGAGGCTGGTAATCACTGGGTGGTTGACGGACTGATCGGTGATAGGGACCCCTTTCTCTTTTTGAGTTCCATTCAACCCAATTACAATATTCTTGAATCGTGTTTTAAGCTTCTCACCGAAAAACATCCGGGTGAGCTCTATCCCAAATCTCTTTCGGTAGTCCTTGGTGTTCTTCAAGCGACATACAATGTTCCTGAAGACGGATACAACATTTACCGGCTCACAATTTACGACTTGAATACACTGGGCAAGCATCTGAACGAAGAGATTGGCCAGGAAGACTCTTTAAACCGGGTGATTTTAGATATTCTTCATAAAATTGCGCAGCTTAAAGGGATGCTGGGAGCAGAAGGACTGGAAGGTGAAGACCGGGACAAGGAAGAGCTTGCGATACACGCTAATGAAATCATGAGTCATTTTTTCGATGACACTAAACGCCTCTTCCAGGTGATCCCACAGGTGCTGCTGATCAGAAAGGATTACCGTAATTATGAAATACAGCCGAGAGCAGAAGTACGTTTTGAGGATTCCAGTATTTATGACCTTGACAATATGGCCGACGATCCATACAGCGACTCTGCATCCGATGAGGAGTTTGAGGAGGAGGTCTACGAAGAGGAAGAGGTAGTGGAAAGCCCCGAGGAAAATCTTGAGCCCGATCCGGCATAGAATTTAAAGATATCAAGGCCGGTTTCTGAACCGGCCGGGAACCGATCGTGCAGATTAAAAAGAAGTAAGAATTTACCCCGTGATTTGGTTCCTCTCTGTGCTTTCGGGAAATCTTTCAACCACCTAATAACTCTGTCTCATTCGAGATATCTGATCAAGAAACATTGTACGCTGGAAACGCATATGGCTAAAGAAGAATTCAATCGTTTCATTCAGAATACGATGCTTGAAATTATCGAGTGCAAAGATGTCAGGAGTTCGAGCGCCCTTTATGCCTACGCAAATTTTCTTAATAGAAAAAAGACCCGCTACGAAGATATCCCACTTTATCTGAAGATTCTCAAAACGAACAACCAATACGCCATCGATGCATTAATGAGGGGCCATGTCGCTGTAAAATTCTTCGATTTCATTCGAGTTCCCAATATTTATGTGCTGAAAGGTATTTTTGAAATTCTTGAGCTTTATGGGAAAAATAGTCTTTCGAACCAGACATTGAAATCTTTTTGTGGCTTTTTCAAGCGGGTGTACCGGATGGCTGCTGAAGGCTTTAGAATCTGTCCACTGACGGTTGCCGAAGTGAACAGTCTCGGGAAATATCTGGATGAGAAAAAAACACAAAATTACTATTTTAATCGTGAAATACTGGATATTCTCTTCTTTTTAACCGAGCTGGATGATGATTGTGAGAGTAGTCCTGAGATGAGAGTCGTTGCACGTCAGGCCAGTCGAATTCGTTCCGATTTCTTCGATCAGAAGCGCTCACTCGCTCAGTCCATGACGGAAGTCGCCCTTAATAAATCAACCGATGAAGGCCCTGGTATCTCACCCGAAGGCGCATTCGTCGAGTGACCTTGTTTCGTTCGCTGCCCTGAAAACCTGAGGATCCCTCCCCGAATACCCGTGACAACACCGGCTACATATCACCTAATAGATATTTCTGTTTTTTCTGTTTCAGGTCAGCATGTCGAATCTTATATTCCAGGCTGTTATTGAAGGTAAGATAGGTGCTTTTATCGACCAGATTACTATATAGAATAACATGATTTTTAGAGTCCAGGATATCGACCCAGACAGAATCATCTGTTCCCCATTTCCACATGGGATTGTGGCCGACGATAAACGGATGTTCCTTTGAGCATCCCAAGGCAGCTCTTTGTCTATCGAGATCATCCGGGCCGTACTCTTTTTTACTGGGCGAGGAACGCGTTTCGTTCAGGCGGTTCCAGGTGAGTTGTCTCAGCAGCGGTCCGGATTCGGCGCCACGGATGTCGATAAGCTCATCTCGGTAAATACCACCTCTCACAGGGCCCGCATGGACTGCCAGGAAATGCTTGTGGATAACAAAAACCGGCAGTGAATTGTAGAAAGTCTGCATCAGGTTGACATAGTCTTTTCCCCTGGTTTCCTGGACGGCATTGTGGTACGCCAGCCCCTGTTTGATACCGCTCTTTCCGAGAAGTTCACTGAAGGTGTCATGATTGCCAAGCAGATAAAAAACGTTATCCGGATAGTCATTGATCAAATGGATAATGATATCCATAATTTCAATTGAGGTATCCATTTCCTGGAGATGTCCTACCCTTTCATCATGAACTGAGTCTCCCAGAAATATCATGATGGCTTTATTTTGTTTCAGTTTGTACAGGTTCTGGGAATCCATCAGTATCGCCTTTAAATTCTGCTTGTTTGCATGTAAATCTCCAACGATGATCACCTCGCGATTATCATCTTCCGGAAATTCCAGCAGTCCGCCCGGTTTTTTGTTCGTGTTGAGTGGTCGGATGGATGGGTCGATTGCTAATACGTTTCTGATGGCCAACTGTACTTTTTGATGATGTGTTAGTTCGCCGTAGGTGTAGTAGTCAGGCATATCTTCAACTGATGGTTCCGCTTTTCCTTGTACGTCATTCCAGGCAAAGAAAAGTGAGATTAACTGTCTGAAAATGGATTGATTTTGGCGCCTTTAAAGATCCGACCAGTATCTGTTCAATGTATCTAAAGTCGTTGTTCACAATTAATAAACTGGTAGAAATTCGGGCCAGAAAATAAAATCGGTCTTGGGATTGATCTTTGCTGTTAAGAAGCTTTATCATTCTAACCTTTTAATGATTAATAAGGCAAATATCAAATAACAGTTAATAACACCATATGGATAGCGGGCATGATAGGGAGGCCGGATTCTGTGTTCTCTGGAATCATTTACTTAGATGTCTATCTGTGTAATACTTCTCCAAAACAGACATCAGAGTACTGTAATACACAGATATTTCAGAAAATACAACGGATCAGGCCGCACCTCAGAATGGATGCGTCTTTAGCAATCTGGTTGTCAACTGTAGATGATCGGAAGCTATGCTGAAACTGTTTCAATCAAACCACTGAACCGGTTTCCGCCATGGACGCTCTTTTCCTGTTATGATAGGGTAACAGAGTGTTCACCGCGTTTGATAGCCTGAATGGAAATAGAGATATCCCAAGCAGATTTTAAATCTTATCTGAAAACAAATAACAGCTTCAGTGATAGGAGCCCTATGTCAGAAAATAGACGTCATTTTAGCCGGGTGGGTTTTCAATCAACCGTAATCGTAGGGATTCAGGAACAGGAATACCAGGCGGAGTTGATTGATATCTCGCTTAAAGGCGCATTAATAACATTGGAAGGTGATTCATCATTCGAAAATAACAAACGGTGTGTCTTTGAACTCAAACTCGATGCAAATTCCATTGCTGTGAAAACGGATGCGCTGATTGTCTACAGTCACGAAAATCAGCTGGGATTGAAGTTTCAAAATCTGGACCTGGAAAGTATGACCCACTTACGCCGTTTGCTGGAGTTGAACCTGGGCGATTCTGATAAGATCCAGAATGAGCTGTTTTTTCTGGTGAATCCGACGCAGGGAAGTTGACTTCTCCCCCAATCCGGGGAATATGATGTGTTACTGTGCGTTAAAAAGATGAATTACCGCAGCGATTTTATTTCGTCGTGACCTGTGTTACGAGGCGAAGATCGCATCCGAAATTACCAGGTAGGGAGGGTTTTCAGGTTTATTAGCTCAGGATCGCTATTTATGCCGCAAATGGTATAAAACTGGCTTATCCTAAATAGCCAAATAAAAGGGTTCATTCATCCTGACCGCCGCGATTCGTTGCAAAAAAACGAACAGCCATTAACTGATAATGAACCTTCCTGAAAAACCGCCTGAACTGTTCAACGAATGAGAAGGGAGATCATGAGTCCGCTGAAACCTGTCGAACGGTCTTTGAGAAGCCAGAACGGCTCCATCATTGACGATTTATCCCAACAAATGCTTCAGCTTGATATTCAACTGAACTCAAACATTCCGTCGACCCTGTTTATCAGTGATCTTCACGGGGCCGGAGACCGCTTTATTTCGATTCTGCGGGGACGTTTCGGCATGTTGTATCAGACCTGTATCGAGGCCCTGCCCAAAACCTTCAGCTCGCACAAAATCCAGTATATCGTCGATATCATCCGCAAACAGCGTTATTTTAAGGACGATAGTGTCAATATGGATATCCAGGACATAATCACCTGCTTTGTTCAGATTCTGAAATATAAATTCAGCACAATTGAACACAATATTAATGATGTAATTCAGGATGAATACCGTGATATCATAAGCCGGATGATATCCGGCTTGCCAGTCCCAGACCCGGTTTATGAAGTGAGTATCGTCTCTCATCGAATTATCGAACATCTGGCGTCTGCCATCAAACGGATTCTGCTGGATCGTATCATGGTTCTGGGGGATGTATTTGATCGAGGGCCGCAACCTGACAAAATAATTCGAATTTTGGCATCCAAGTGGTACCGGAACATGATCCATTATGTCTTTGGCAATCACGACATTTTATGGATGGGAGCCGTCGCCGGCAACCGGTCTCTTATTGCCGAAGCTATGCGCATCTCCAGTCGTTATGATCACATGGAACTGCTGAAGCGCCTGGGGTTCGATACCTCAAAACTGGTAAAATTTGCCAAAAAGGTCTATCCACCTAAAAAGGTTACTGGGAACTTCAAGGCCCAAACCTCCCAGGCTCGAAGTATGGAAAAGGCCCTGGCGATCATTCAGTTTAAGCTTGAGGAAGAGACGATTAAAAAACACCCTGAATATGAGATGGACTCGCGGCTCTGGCTGAAAAGACTCATGAAAATGATTGTGGATGATGATGTGAAAGAGTTGAACGACACCCATTTCCCGACAATCGATCTGAAAAACCCGCGCCTGCTGTCAAAAGAAGAAAAAGTGGTCATCGACGATCTGGAGATACAGTTCAAAACCAACAAAAAGCTCAAAAAGTTGATGCGATTCTTCTTTGAAAAGGGGGAAACATTTATTATTCACAATAATATGCTGAATATTCATGCGTTGATTCCCTCAACTGAAAACGGTGAGTTTGACGAATTTCTGAGTCGCAAGGGACAAAACTTGTTGAACCATATCCAGAGGAGCATCAAGCGGATTGGACAGGCCTACCTTTCAGGTAAAAAACAGAAGGAGGTCGATTTGGCGTTGATGTTTTATCTATGGTGTGGACCAAAGTCTCCTTTTTTCGGCAAAGATGCCATGAAAACCTTTGAACGGTATTTTCTGATAGACAAGACGACCCATAAGGAAAAGACCCTATACTGGTCTAAAAACATGGAGAAGAAAGAGTTCAAGAAAAAAATTATGGATGAGTTCGGCATTAATCGTGTTATTTATGGTCATACTCCGGTTGACTTTACGAAGGGAAAGAGTATGGCCAGTGAAGATGGGGTCGCAATCAATATCGATGGTGGTTTTGCTGCCGCCTACTATAACCGTGGTCATGCGTTGGTGCACACACCGCATCAGCTATATGGTATTATTTTGCCTACACCGGAGGAGATGAAAAAGGCCTCCACCAATCTGGAGACCGTTCCATTATCTGTAGAAATCATAGATGAATTCACCTCTCCGGTTAAGTTCAGAGATACCGCCGAGGGCAAGATAATTAAGAAAAGACGGGACGAGATTCTGAAAGAGCTGAAAACGATTCAACCTGAATAACGATTCTTAGGAAAGACCTTTGGCCACAATGTATCAAAGTGCGAGGAATAATGGATATTAACTTTGGGATGGAAATGGTACGTGCGACCGAGATCGCAGCATTGAGTGCCGCACGCCTGCAGGGACTGGGAGAAGTGAGTAACATTCTCAATTCTACCAGGGAAGCCTTTTATAAAACCCTCAATCGGTTACAGATTGAGGGGGTGATTAAGAATGATAGATTTATGGGCCGGGAAAATACCTTCCAAATGCCCATTAAAGTGGGAAAGGGCGGATTGAAGAAAGATATCCTGGCAATCGCTCTTGAAGGTCACAACGCTGCTGCAATTGGACGGAACAATGCCATGTCCTGTGGTGTTTTGACAGTTGAGGGGGGTATTCAGGCCCTGCCGAACCTGAGTATGTTTAAAATTGTCGTTGGTCCGGAAGCATACGGTGTAGTTGATATCTTGCAACCCCCTGCGATTAACATTAAACGGGTCTCCCGGGCCCTGAAAAAGTATACCGAGAGTGTCACGATTTGCATTCTGGACCATGCACGCCATCACCGTCTGATTCACGAAGTAAAAGAGACCGGCGCCCGGATCAAACTGATAACCGAGGGAGAGATTTCCGGCTGTCTGGCCGCTATCACGGGTAAAAAAGTCGATATGTTCATGGGGTACGGTTTTGCACCAGAAGGCGTGATGATCGCTGCTGCCGTTAAATGCCTTGGTGGTTATTTTGAAGGGAAGATATTTTATGAAAACGAGCGAGATAAAGAATTTGCCCGATCAGAAGGTATTGATGATTTTGAGAAGATTTTCAGAGCTGAAGATTTGATTTTGACCAATGATGTTGCTATCGCAGCCACCGGTGTGACAGATGGAAAATTTTTAGAAGGTGTTGATTTAACTCCCAATGGAGCGATTACGCACTCCTTTATCGCCAGGGGGGAATCCCACACATATCGGAAGCTTGAAACACGACACTTTTTTGACTATAAACCGGTTTATTAGTAGATCGTCGGGTTTTAAACAGGCCTTCCGGACCGTTGTAATTTAATAAACACTCCCCGTAGACCTCCCGATAAATAGTACTGATGACTTTTTTGGCCCTCTCCTGGCGCTGTCATGAACAGCTATGCAGGAGAAGCGGAAAATCAGTGATTTTAAACGACGGCCAGCCAGTAGCTGGCGTCACAGAGAAATGGGTTTCTCCCAATGAATAAGCTTGTTGAAATAGTACGAAAAAACAGAATTGGATCTGTAATTGTGGGGATTGCAATTCTGGTTCTTCTCATCGTTGCTATTAGTTTGTTTCGCTCCCCTCGGTTTCCTGATACTATTCCTTCGGCTGAAAAAAGTGAGATACGGGACCGTGCCTATCAGTCAAGACTGAAATATTTTCAGCAGTTTTCCCGCTATCTCAGGGAAAATCATGGTGGGATGTTGCTGGCGGAAGCGATTGACCAACAATCACCAACGGGTGAGACATTCGCTGGGGAGTCAAACGTTTATACTTTCAGGCAGCAGTACAAATTTTTGAATCAGCCGCTGCTAATTGATTTGTCTACCGAATTCTCTGGGAAACATCAAATGCAAGTGGAGATTCGAGACTTGTGTCGTGGCCAAAGTCGGACCACTAGCTGTTTTGAAATGGACATTAAGAAAGCAGATGCGGTCTGGATACGAGTTCTTCTGGAATCACCAAAAAGTAAAAAAACAACTGAACCGGGCAAGGTTGTTTATAAAGACAGGGGCGAAACCGACCGCCCGGAGGAGAAGCTTCCAGTACCGGTTGGAAGCGCAAAACTCGTAATTGTAATCGATGATCTGGGGTATCAGATGGATGTCTTCAGCAATCTGGTGAAGCTTGACTACGAAATTACCTATTCCATTTTGCCCCAATTGGCATACAGCCAAGATACGGCCGAGATTGCCACTCAGGCAGGTCGGATGGTTATGCTCCATTTACCCATGCAGCCCAAAGACCAGTCTTTATTCAATCCTGGTCCGGGAGCACTTTTGATCCAGGATTCTTCGGCACAGATCAACGCGAAAATGGTCCTAAATCTGAGTACGGTACCTTATGCATTAGGAGTCAACAATCATATGGGATCCGCTTATACGCAATACGCGGAGGGTCTTGATACTATGATGCGTGTCTTGAATGAAAATGAATTGTTTTTTCTGGACAGTAAAACAGCTCCTGGTGATACAGCAAAGCGGGCTGCAAAAAAGCATTCTGTGACTTATCTGTCCCGTGACATATTTCTAGACAATGATAAAGAAGAAGCTTTGATACAAAAGCAGCTGTTCAAAGCAGTCAGACTGGCTAGGAAAAGAGGGTGGGCTATTGCTATCGGACATCCCTATCCCACAACCTACGCTGTGCTGGCAAAATACCTGCCAGAGCTGGAAGCGCAAAGTGTGGTTGTGACGAAGTTAGCAGATCTAGTGAATTGACAGTGTTGGCTGGAGTGGTGTTAGAGACGGCGTGCTAGTGACTGAGGTGTCCTTTCAAATCGCCATCTCCCTGTTTGCTTAAACTTTCACTTTTTCAGGTGAAGGCGTGCTTTCGCTTTGTCCAGGTGAAGGTACACGAAGATTTTCACTAGGGGGTTGAGGTACTTGAACCCTTCCCCGTAAAGAGTTGTTTTCTCCCTGGGGCAGACCAGGAGCGCTTCTCTGGGGCTGCACCTGACTGGCTGATGCGATATCCCCTGGATGCTGGGCAGATCCTGCACGCGTCCTTCTGACTGGCTCCATTGATTCTGCGTTTGCGATCTCCTCATTTGCTTCACTTGCCTCTTCTTCCGGCATTTCATCCAAGGCGTGCACAGCTTCTCGGAGATAAGTAACGTACAGTTCTCTGGACTGTTCGGTGGCTTTTTGCAGTTTTGTATCCTGAATTTGGTTGAGCAAATCGAGAAGGCTGTCTCCGTCCAACATTTCAAGTTCCGGAGCGATCTTTCTCTTTTCGATGGTGCTGAACTGCAGATTATTGAGGATCTTGTTCCGGGTTATCTCTTTTGACTTGGCGCGCTTGAGAGTGGCTTCCAGGTCTTTGAAAATCAATGTTTCACTGAGGGAAAGGTATCGTTCTCCGGTTTCATCGTAAGTGACGAAATTGTGATGCAGAATCTGCTCAAGGTTGTAGTAGACATGATCGATAATGTCCTGCCCGCCTTCGATCGGTAGAAAAATTTTGGTATAGTTGATATCACTGCCGGCAATAAATATTCGAAAACCGATATGAATATCCAACCCTTTTTTGATCGTCTCAGACAGAAATAAATCCCCTGGTTTGGGAACCGGCACTTTATTGACCATTTCTACATGACTCAGCAGTCTGCCGGCCATGTCCGGCCGCTCTTGCAGTTGACCCATTAATTTTTCTGCCTCTCGCTTGTAAAGGCTATTGAGCTTGCCTTCCAGCAGCACGTTGGCGATCCCAAAATGGCTTGAGCGAGGTTCTGCACTAAGATAGTAACCCAGAACAGACTGATAGAGGAGTTGGGCGAAGTTGGACAGTATTTGTTCGTCATCGGCTTGGAGGGGAACAGCGATAATTGCACGCTCCGGGTTGCTCAGTTCAGTATCCAGGGTCAGACGGACAGCGGCCTTGATATGTAGAAAGCTTCTCAGACTCTCTTTAATGGACTCTATGATGGTTTCCTGATCATCAAATTTAACATAAGGATCTGTTCCCAGCATATAATTTCTGCCAGGACTGCAATCACTGCGTTGCCAAATAGATTCACTCATATATTCTCCGGGTCTGTTGATGATTCAGAAAACGCTCTTGTTCTGAGATGGACGTTGTCCTCAGTGGATGGGAGGGGGGTCTCATTCACCGGGCTCGGCAGTCAAAAAAAGCGAAGTCATGATTTTTTCTATAACATATTGTGAAAAAAGCGATCTGTCAATAAAAGTGCATGACAAAAACGGCAAGATGAAGCGTGCAGATCTGTTGAGTTCGGTTAACGTACAGGTAGATAACGCAGTGGGTTTTGTGGTTTGTTTCTCAGCCGGACTTCAAAATGTAGATGGACCCCGTTGGATTTACCGCTGTTGCCCATTTTAGCGATGATAGTGCCTCGCCTGACACGGTTCCCTTTTTTGATGTAAAGTTTGGCATTGTGGGCGTAAAGGGTGGTTAACCTGTTGCCATGGCTGATGATAATTGTCCGGCCATAGCCTTTTTTAATGCCTGAAAAAACAACCGTCCCAGCGGCGGCGGAACGGACTTCTCTGTTGCCGTCTTTGGTGATATCGATACCATCGTGCATTCTTCCATGTCGCAAGCCGAAGCCAGATGAGATGGTTCCCTTTGCCGGCCAGTTAAACTTGAGGGCTGTTTTGGTCGCAGAGGTCTCTTTGACAGGCTTCTGCGGTTGAACTTGTTTTACACGGGGAACAAATATCCGCATCCCGATGTTGATATCGCCAGGATCATAAATATCATTTAGCTGCTGTATCTCAAGCTTAGTGACCGCATATTTTTTACTAATCGTATCCAGGTTTTCTCCCGGCTGGACCGTGTGCCACACCCCATGTTCGATGTATGGCGGTTCGGGCTCGATCTTTGAACAGGAGACGACACTCAGGACAAAGATGAGCGCGACGATGATAAATCTGGAACGTTTCAAAACGGATAAATTAAATTGGTGAATAGTGGTCATTTTTCAAGACGGGAAGTTAGGGATCGTAAAAAATAACTTCACATAATCTGTTTGCAAAAGTCCCAAAAGCACTGGACATTTTGCAAACAGAATGTGACAGCAACGTGTTTCCTTTTCATTAATGGGAAACACTTGACTAATTTTTGAGCCGACCCTTAGTGTTTAA
>JABGPJ010000082.1 GCA_018645005.1 Deltaproteobacteria bacterium
TTCCTTTTCCGTTAATGGGGAAAACACTTGAGTAATTTTTGAGCCAACCCTAAGATCAACAGGAGCAAAGGATGACAACGGCAAAAATTACTGTGATTAAAAAGATGAGTATGACCGATTTGTATGGAGATAATCCACCAGTCGAGATTAATAAGAAAATGGTCACTCCGGAATGCGACCAACTCGAACTCGGACAAGAATTTATGCTTGAGGATTTTAACTGTCCAGTTGGCTTCTGTCACTGGGCATTTGCAGACATTCAGAGAGACCTGGTGCATATTTTCTTTCGGGGAAATTATCCCTGGATTAAGGATAAAGGCTGCGCTGTTTCCTGCTGTACAGATGGCTTAAGACCTGTGTTTTTCAAAATTGAAAGAATTGAAGATTAAGCAGGTTTCGAAATATTGGGGTCTTAGGGTCGGCCCATAAATTACTCAAGTGTTTTCCCCATTAACGGAAAAGGAAACACGTTGTCTTCACATTCTGTTCGCAAAATGTCCAGTGTTTTGGTGGCTTTTGCAGATAGATTATGTGAAGCTATTTATGAACGATCCCTTAGATGATCGTCCACCAAAAAGAGGGCTACGACAAGTGAAACAAAGCCAACTGGGGAAACTGATAGCCCAGATAACACTTCCGCTATTGGCAGTTTTAAACACTGTTGATGCGGCCTTATCGTTCTACCTTTTCAGGATCTACGGGATTGGCATTGAGCGAAATCCTGTGATCAACGCTGTGCTGAAGTATGACAACACCGCATTCCTGTTACTGGCATTAAAGCTCAGCGGATCTGTTCTTGTGCTGGCCTATTGGTTAACGGCCAAAGAAATTAAGCCTTTGATACATATACTGGGGACTATTGGTGTGGCGGTCTATCTGACCTATTTTGGCAATGATTTGACCACCATAATTCACCTTTTGAGTATCCAGAATTGATCTATTCCTCTGTAGACCGCGATTGGTCTTTTGCCAATCAAACGCCTGCTTTTTGCCTGCAGGGAGGACCGTACCATTTGGTAAGCACGGTATATGGATAGACCTGGGGTCGTGTGAATTGCTGCTGAACAGTTCCCACTTTTTCCCCAACGACGTCTATATCATCGATGGTTGAGGGGCTCATTCCCGCTTTCCAGGCCCACTTGAAAGTATCAATCTCAGTAGGCTCAAAACCCATAATATTGGCGGCTACCATATCGGCCGCCAGAGCATTTTTGCTGGCAATTATCAGGTTCATCTCTACCAGACTTCCCCCCTGGCTGACAGAAGGTCCCTGCCCCTGCATAGCGGTGGTTGCATCTATCACGCTCAAACCCAGTTTATTTGCCTTTACCATATCAACTGTTACCGAAGATGTCCCGGTCGGTTCCAGTTTGATGCCCTCCTGGTGTACCAGAGACCGCACTGTACCATACATCATTCCAGGGTACCCCCCGATGCCAATGTTTTTTAATGCTAATGTGACAGTGGCCAGTCCATGTGTCTTCATCATCGGTACGGAACAGACAAGATCAGCGTCGTACATTGCTTTGTGAACATATATGTCTTTAAAGACGAAGTTATCAGGCACCTTCATTTTTACCATATTTCCGACATGAAGGTTTATCAAAGGGACACCTGAATTTTTTGAAATATCATCGTATCCGGTTCCCTTGAAAATATCATTCTGTATCCCTTGAAGGGTTTCCGCGTTTTTGGTCCTGCAGACATAACCTTGTATTGAAGTATCTATATTGCGCATGGACGCCGCGCCGGCTTCTCCAATAACCACTTCTTTTCCGGAATTTTTCATCAGTCTGGCCAGGGCTTCAATCACTCTGGGATTTGTGGTGTCACTCGGTGTAGCGTTCACCAGGTTTGGTTTCAACAGAATGCGTTCTTTGCCTTTCGTGACTTCGTTTATCCCACCAATGAGGTCAATGGCCTTGGTGGTCGCATATTCGACTCCTTTGGCCTCGCTCCATTTGCTGTTCACTTTCACCACGCTGACAACGGGTTTTTGTCCCGAAAAAAGAATCTGGTTGGGGATATAGTTCACCGGAAAAATCTCAAATTCCTGCACTTTCTCAACGTTGGCCTGTACAATTCGCTCACATCCCAGCAAGGCGGATAGACACACAAATTCACCACTCTTGAGCAAAAACGTTCTTCTCGACATGTTCATTTTTCCTCCACTGTTTTCGGATTGCAAATCGACATGACACATCCCTAAGGGTGGTCATTAAATTTATGGCCAGAACTCTTTTCCGTTTTCAAACTGTGCGGTCAAAACCTTATCCGCATCGTCAGTTACCGCAACGTTTGGAATAATCGTCCCGGACAAGTCATTAAAGCCGGCAGGAACATAAAAAGTGAAGTTCAGGGGATTGGTATTGTTGCTATTTACATCAGCCAGGTAGCGGGCAATTGCTTCCGGATCAGAATGATTACGCTGTTGTCCGGCGTATTGTCCCCCGTTTTGAGTTAAATCAGCATAGAACAGCGCCGAACTGTACAGGCAGGGATGTTGTATTGAAAAAGGAAACCCACTCCCGTACAGCAACATCCCGGTTTGGAAATATTCGGCCAGTTGAAAACTCGGCCATTTCCCTTTACCGCAGGTGAGGCCGGCAATAAAAGGATCTGGGAATTCCATGTCCATTCGGGAAATTCTCAAAGCAACGCTGCAAGTCAAAGATAAGAAAAACTCCTTCATCGTATCGTGGCCATCGACATTATATTTGCGATCGCTATTCTTGCACATAATGGAGAATGTTTTAAAACGGCCTTTTAAATAACCCAGTTTTTCTCTTCCACTTAAAGATATATATTCACCAGCCGTGTGCAGCATCACGCTCCATATTCCCTTTTTCCCGAACTCTTCATATGAAACGGTGCCATTTAAATTCTCATCGAAACCCTGTAGGAATTCCTGCATCCTGGATGCGCCTTCCAGTTTATCGGTAATCGATAAATAGCTGAAAGTGGTTTTCTGTAAATCCCACGGCACACTGAAAGTATCGTAAAAAAGTGTCTTCGTGATCAAATCTGAAAATTTACCAGCATTATCTGTTCCCAGATGACCATTGACGGAAACAATTGGTGCATCTGAGAGCGTATCATGACCCTGAGCAAAATACTTCATGTTCCCGATCCCACGTTCTTCAGCCCTTTCAAAACAGACATCGCGGGCAAGCGGGCAGTCGTGGCCTGCTTTTGAAATGATATTTGCACCATCATACTCAGGAATGGGCACTTTTTGCGGGAAGCCTGTTGCACTTCCGTTATCGAGCCTGACTTTTATTGATTCTTCCAGGGATATGTTTTTAAACATGTAGCGCGCGCACAAGTTGTCCGTGGCTACAGCGTCCAGGCCGGCAAACACCAAACCCTCAGGTGTTTTCTCTCCAATATTAATTCCCTGATGGTCTATATTAATAGCTTCAATCCCATCCACCACGTGAATCATGAAGATATCCTGGTTGCAGACGGCCTTGATAATATCGATCATGGTCGCTGTAATACCCCCTGTCTTATCCACAATGACACATCCCTTTTCATCCCTTTTTGGTAAACAGCTTTGATGATCCATTTGTGGTACCCAGACCTGATGAGGAATCCCCCCCTTGATTCCGACAACATCTGTATCTAACGGAATTGAATAGTCCCACTTTTGTCCCCCTTTGCTGGAAAACTGCATCGGGTAGAGTCCGATTCCAAGATTCTTGATCACATTTGTAAAGAGTGTAATAGAATGGACTTTGAATTTGGGAACATTCACCAGGATACATCCGGGATAGGCCTTTAGATCTTCTGGATCATCAGGATTGCCCCCCACGATAACTTTGTGCAGCACTATCGACTGATAATTTACCCCGTCCGGGATTTCGCACTCTCTTCCTTTGGTGGTGTCGTCATAGATTCGGTTTAAATCATACACCATCAGTTTATCGGTCGCATATCCCGGTGGTATATAAGTACCACTCATACTTTCCTGGAATCCGCTCAGAGGATCTTCAGCAGTACTATTCTCTAACGATTCAGCCAGGTACTTGCGGACAAAATAAAATCCCCATCCGCCATAAAAATCCCCTGATCTACCTTCAATAACGGCTTCGGTCGTAATTGGATTTGTTCCCGGATTAGTGTGGGAATATCCACCGGCGGTTGCAGTCATCGTAGTGGCGGCTTCTCCTATGGCCATCTGATAGTAGCTTACGCCAATCTTATCATGAAACCACCTCATGAGTGCAGCGATAAAAGGCCACTCTGTGCAGGCTGTATTCCCGGCATCCGGACCATGGGTCTGTGGATCGATATTTTGCGGGTTGACTAGATTAGGTTTGAAAAGAAGTTTTTGCCCTTTTTTTACTCTTTTTTTGATCTGATCACTCAAACCGGCCTGTTCTTCTAAAGGCGATAAGGCAAAGTTGAGGTTTTGATATGTATAATCAATCTTTGCTATAATCTTATCCCAGCTATCCTGATCTGCATTATTAATTACATTTTGCAGCAAGTCGCCCGTGCCTGCATACGATTGGTCAACATCCATCCTGACAACGCCAACGACTGAACCTGAAGAATCTACCTCTTGCTTTCCTATGGGTGAATCAAGAACCTGCGGTTTTACTTTTTCCATGATCAAACCTCCATTCGCATGATTGTCAGATTTGAAAAAACGTTTTGGGCGCCATTTGAAAAAATGATTATCCCATCAATGCGACGGCTTCCTCCATTGAATAGTACGTTTTCATCTCCCAGGTGTAATCGGTGATACCAATATAACCCATCAATCGTTTTGCAATGGCGTCTGTGGCTTCTTTTAACCGTGCATCATCAAACTCATACAAGGTAATGCCTTTAACGCCAGCACCCAATTCAGAAGTCCCATATGGGCCTCTTGCTGTTATAAAATCAGCAATTGCAGGCATCTTTGCATTGACCTCTATTACTTGGGCGATGCCCTCCCAGGGAACATAACTTTCAACAATAATAACCATGGCTTTCTCCTTTGTTTGGCTACGTCGGTTTTGTTCTAACTTCAGAACCTAAGCACTGCGGGTACTTGGGATCTGCTTCTGACAGATCTCCAAATCGCCGTTCAAGGATGAGAAAATCTGTCATTAAAAATTAACTAAATCTTTTCAGATTACAGAAAAAAGTCAATGTATTTTGCGACTATTTACCACTTTTCCGGTGTCGAGGGGATTATGATTCAAAATGTTTGAAAACAGGACGTTTTCGCCAACGCGTTTCTGACGAAACATCTTGGCTCCAGGGATGGATTCATGGGGGTTTTGAATCATGATCCCCTCGACTAAGCCATCCTGAACAGTCAATGTATTTTTCTGGAAATAAGGATACTTCAGATTTTTATACAATACCACCGATGAAAAAGAGGAACTACGGATAAGCCTGTTTTTGTATTCACCTTCACATGTCACAAAATTCTGACGTAAATTCAGTGCATTTGGCAGTCAAACGGTAGTGGGGCAAATCATCGCTTGACTTCAAAAACCCATTTTTTTATCATTTCAGATTAACGACAATAAAGATGTTGCCCAGACTGAGGTTGGAAATAAAGGATAACCCGTTTATTGTCTCGGGCAGTTTTCGATTTTCCCCTCTGACGAAATGACAATAAAATTGTGGTCATCGTAGTATTGAAAGAGTGTGATTTTCTGTGGCCGCTTATGTCATCTTTCAGTGTACAATTGTTGAAGAACCGGAAGTTCACGTCAATAAGAAACAAAGATATCCGGTGATTCCCCTCCTCATTTTTTTAGGAACAGCCAATGGTAAAAACCATTTTAGTCACGGGTGGTGCAGGATTTGTCGGGTCCAATCTGGCGATCAAGTTAAAGAATCAGTTTCGTGCCGAAGCCCGAATTATCTGCCTGGATAACCTGAAACGACGAGGTTCCGAGCTGAATATCGACCGGTTCCGAGAAAACGGGATCGAGTTTTTGCATGGTGATATTCGGAACATGGAAGATTTGGAAGCCGTTGGTAAGGTAGACCTGATACTGGAATGTTCGGCAGAGCCATCTGTTTTGGCCGGATACGATGGTTCTCCCCGGTACCTGCTGCAAACGAATCTGGCGGGCACTATCAATTGTCTTGAAATCGCTCGAACCCACCAGGCGGACTTTATCTTTCTATCGACAAGTCGGGTTTACCCGATCAAATTGATTAATCAGTTGGAATATATTGAAAACGAATCCCGGTTTGATCTAGCCCCCGACCAGAACCAGATCGGGGTCTCGCCCAGGGGATTTAACGAAGATTTTCCCCTTGATGGAACCCGGTCTTTGTATGGCGCTACCAAACTCTGTTCTGAGCATATCATCCAGGAATACAGCGAGATGTATAATATCAGAGCCGTTATTAATCGTTGCGCGGTTCTGACCGGGCCGTGGCAGATGGGAAAGGTGGACCAGGGGGTTGTCTCTTTGTGGGTTGCCCGGCACATCTTTAAAGGAGAGTTGGGTTATTTCGGCTATGGTGGCCAGGGCAAACAGGTACGCGACATACTCGATGTGGATGATCTATTCAGGCTGCTTCTGATCCAGCTGGAAGATCTCGACTCTCATAATGGGGCTGTTTATAACGTCGGTGGCGGCAGGGAAATCAGTATCTCTCTGAATGAACTGACCGATATGTGTGAACAGATGACCGGGAACAGGATTAAAATAAAATCCGTACCCGAAACCAGGGTAGCTGATATACCTTATTATATCACGGATAACACCAAAGTCACTGCAGCAACCGGCTGGCAACCGGAAAAAAAGCCTCTTGATATTGTCAAAGAGATCGCCGCCTGGATTCTTGACAACAAAGTATATTTAAAAAATCTCTTAAACTAGGAAAATTGATGGGAGTTGTTATAATTACCGGTTCTGCGGGGCTGATTGGTTCGGAATCGGTGCGGTTCTTCGCTGAAAAGGGTTTAACTATTGTCGGGATCGATAATGATATGCGTCAGGTTTTTTTCGGTCCGGAGGCCTCCACTGCCTGGAATCGTAAGAAGCTTGAAGAGGATATTGACAGCTATATCCACTATGATATGGATATCAGAGACGAGAAACAGATGTCCGCTCTGTTTTCTAAATATGAAAAAGACATCAAACTGGTTTTACATACAGCTGCCCAACCCTCACACGATTGGGCGGCTAAAGATCCCTTTATGGATTTTTCAGTTAATGCCAACGGGACCCTTGTTTTGCTTGAGATGACCCGCAAATTCTGCCCGGAAGCTGTTTTTATCTTCACTTCCACCAACAAAGTCTACGGAGACACACCGAACTATTTGCCATTGGTGGAGATGGAAAAACGTTGGGAAATCGATAAGACCCACCCTTACTTTGAAAAAGGGATCGACGAATTCATGAGTATCGACCAGACAAAACACAGCCTGTTTGGTGCGTCCAAGGTAGCGGCTGATGTGCTGGTACAGGAGTATGGTCTCTATTTCGACATGAAAACGGCTGTCTTCAGAGGTGGGTGTCTGACTGGTCCAGGTCATTCGGGTACTGAACTGCACGGCTTTCTGGCCTATCTGATGAAGTGCGCCATCAACGGTCAACACTATTCGATTTTTGGTTATAAAGGAAAACAGGTCAGGGATAATATCCACAGCTTCGATCTGGTCAACGCCTTCTGGCACTTTTACTCAAATCCCAGGAAAGCCGCGGTGTATAATATCGGTGGGAGCCGTTTCTCCAATTGCTCAATGTTGGAAGCGATCGAGAAGTGCGAAGAGATTACCGGCAACAAAATGAACTGGGAATATCAAGAGGACAACAGAATCGGGGACCATATCTGGTGGGTGAGCGATGTCTCAAAGTTTCAATCCGATTTTCCTGATTGGAACTACCAGTACAATCTGGATGACATTTTAGTGCAGATATTCGATGGTTTAAAAAGCCGCACCTGAAAAACGACGTCACAAAAAACAGGCTACAGAGGTTTTGGGCAAACGATCTGATTTTTTATTAAGAATTTTTAAAACCGGGTAATCGACTCAATGAAGCTCTCTATTGTCATCCCTGCTCACAACGAAGAGGGGTCTATCAGGGAAACAGTGTCCGAACTGGTTCAGGGCCTGACAGAAGCTGTCATTGAACACGAGATTCTGGTTGTCAATGACAACAGTTCAGACAGCACAGAAAAAATACTGATCGATCTCTCCCAGCAGTTTTCTTCTTGTCGATACGTTGATAACACGCCCCCGAATGGATTTGGACTGGCAGTCCGGAAGGGATTGGAGAACTTCAGCGGTGACGCCGTGGCAATCGTGATGGCGGACGGCTCAGACGCGCCAGAAGATGTGATTGCCTTCTTCCGAAAAATCGAGGAGGGGTTTGATTGCGTTTTTGGCTCGCGATTCATAAAAAACGGAAAAACCTACGATTATCCCCTCGTAAAATTGATCTTGAACCGTGGCGCGAATTTGTTTATCAAGATACTTTTCGGACTCAGGTACAATGATGTGACCAACGCATTTAAAATGTACCGCAAAGAAACGATCGAGGGGCTGAAACCCTTTTTGAGCCACCATTTTAATCTGACGGTTGAATTGCCTCTCAAAGCGATCACCCGTGGGTTCACCTACACAGTCCTGCCAAATTCATGGAGAAACAGGACCTCAGGAGAGGCAAAACTGAAAATCAAGGAAATGGGCGGTCGTTATCTGTTTATTGTTCTTTATTGTCTCATCGAAAAGTGGTTATCGCTCGACGATTATAAAAAGGGAAAAAAGAACCATAGATAATTGACGTTTCAGATTTACATGCTCTACAACAGCAAATAGCAAGCAGTTTGATCAATCAACGGGGAGTGGGTGAAAAAATTTATTTTTAAGTGCATCAAGAGTTATAAAGAGAGATTTCCCAGGTTATTGTCACTGGAACTGAGCAGCATTTGCAACGCGAGCTGTATTATGTGTCCCCATGGCGAAATGACTAGAAAAAAGCAGAACATGTCCATGGAAATACTCGAGAAGGTTGTGGACGATTGCCAGGGGAAACCGCTTAAAAAAATCAACCTCTTCTGGTTTGGTGACTCACTGTGTAACAGACGGATCATTGAATGTCTGCAAATTGTGCGCAAGGGCCTCCCGCGGGTAAAACTCAACTTGTCGACAAACGCCGGGCTGCTGTCTGAAGAAAGATCCCGAGCCATGATCGACGAAAATTTGTTGGATGTGATTAATTTTGATATTGATGGCATCACCAAAGAAACTTTTGAAAAGGTCAGGCAAAAGCTGGATTTCGATCAGGTCGTTAAAAACGTGCGCTTTTTTCTGGACTATAAAAAACAAAAAAACGCGACCAAACCTGAGACGAGAATTACGATTATTAACATGCAGCCGACTGCAAAAGAGATTCCGGCGTTTCTTGAATACTGGAAACCGCTGGCAGACAAAGTGGAGGTCAATCAATACAACACCTGGCTTGGAACCCAGGAAGATAGAAACGTGGGAAAATCATTTGAGGAAAGTCAACGTGGGAAATTTACATTTGCATGTACCCACCCCTGGGATGAATTGGTAATTGCCGCTGATGGGAAAGCCGGTTTATGCTGCCTGGATTACGACCTGAAGGCGGGGGTCGGAGATATTGTAACACAAACTGTGCAGGAGATCTGGAATTCTGAGAAGATGAACGATTATCGAAATAAAATGCTGCAGCTCGATTACGATTCGATCGATGTCTGTAAAGATTGCAACGCCTATATTTTCCAAAAAAATAAGTTCTGGGCCAAGATTCAACAATAATATCATCTAATGAAAACAAAACAGAACAAGGCGATTATCGGCGCTGTCCTGGGATTACTGGTTCTCTTTATTTTCGTCAGCATCCTCAAAAATCCGGATGCGTTCATGGGAGATTTTAAAGACTATTACTGGAAATCCTATACCTATTCCCTCGATCTGGATCCTTATGATCTGTCGAATATCGAAAAAACGATGTTGGGAAAAGGCGAAAAGGCAAAATCGGTTTTTGAGGAGAGAAAGCGGAATCTGGGGCATCTGGCTTATGCGCCCTTTGTCTTTAAGTTGTTTTCAGGTTTCACCATTCTCGAATATGACGACGCCCAAGAATTATATCTGCTGATACGGGTTTTGGCCTTGCTTGTTCTGCTCTTCACCTGGTTTGTTCTGATCCTTCCCCTGTCACAGATTCACCTCAACAAAAACGACCTGGCTAATGGCCTCATTGTGCTGCTGTTCATTATGTTTGCGTGGCGGAGTACGATTTATACAGATTTTAGAGTTGGGAATGTTTCGATATTCGAGCAGATGTTTCTCTGGCTGGGACTATATTTTTTCCTGAAGAAGCACTACAACCTGTTTGCCATCTTTGTTGTTTTTGCGTCCTTTATCAAGATTGTCCCTATTGTCTTTTTGGGCCTGTTAGCCTGCCGCTGGTTCGACCGGGACAATCGCAAAAAAGTGTATCTAGCCATGACAGTGGGAGTCGGTGGATTTGGGTTGTATCATTTGTTGAATTATCTTTCCGGCCCTGAAATCTACACAACCTATTTCTTCACTGTCTTGAATATGGCGGATGAAAGTAGAGGGGTTGTTAATCCCAGCTTGATGTCGCTCTTGAAGGATATTTGCCAGTGGTCTGTCGAATATTTTGGTATCGTCTCGGACTATAATCGATATGCAAATATTCTCTTTGTTTTCAGTGTGGCTGCGCTGTCGTTTCCGTTTTTCTGGGTATTGCTCAAAAAGAAGTTATATAAAGATCATATGGAACTGGTGATGTTCACCTGTTTTTATATTGCTGCGATACTGCCTCGTCTAAAAAATTACTCGTACATTCTCCTGGTCCTGCCGGCAATTTATTTCATTGCCAAAAGAGAAAAGGCGACCGAGAAGGTCATCTTCTCCATTCTTGTGATGGGCCATTTCCTCTCCCCCTATTACAACTATTTCCTGATTGTTTTCATCTTTCTTTATTGGGTAAAAAAAGGTGTTTCGCAGGACTCCCTACCCGTTTGATATTTGGGGCTTGATATTGTCAGTCATATACCTGACGATGCCTCAGCCCTTAAAAAAGATCTCCCGAAAATTTATTATTCACAAAATCCTGCAACTCAAAAACGGTTTGTAAGGCTCCGTTGAGAAAACGGCGCTGCAATCGATTCATATCTTTGAAACGGATTCTGTCGTTGGGTTCATTGCCTTCTCTTGCAAAATCATGGCGAATTCTCAAAAGCATGAAAAAGTCATAAGCCTGTTTAATCGCATCGGCCAATTCAGGAGAAATCTCACCTTTTTCTTCAATGACCGCTAATCGATCCAGAGAATGGGTTGCTGAACTTCCGCAGGCAAGTGTCAGGACGCGAATAGATGAAACCAGCGGCGCGAGCGCATTTCTTTTAATATCCACCCAGGGCAGGGATAACCCTAACAAAGAACGTACCTTTGACGCCCAGGAGGGAATCGGGGGGCGTCCCACCAGTAACATGTTTGCTGTCAAAAAACGCAGGAAATTTTTATTGTGCTCGATCCTTCGTAAGAGCTTCGCCCAAAGATCATCGACCAATGATGCCTTGCCATACAGCGCACGGAAATCAAAACAGATCGAGGCTTTGAGCAGGGCCTCGTGATCGGGGTCAGTAACAATCCGGGCAAAATGTTGATGCCAGCCGTCCAGGGAAAGGCAAAGCTCAGGATTGTTTGCCATTATGTTGCCTTTACACCGTGGGAGGCCACACTTCACCAAGCCGGAAACCACTTTTTCCGCAAATTCTAGAAACCAACTTTGTACTTCCGCAAGACGATCTCCCGGAATGTTTTCAAAAACGAGGCCATTATCCTGGTCGGTGCTGGTTGTTTGCTCCCGGCGACCTTCACTACCCATTGCTATCCAGGCAAAGGCAACCGGAGGACTTCCATGCCCCCTCTTTTTCCATTTCCCAAAGGGCACTTTTCAGGATGGTTTTTGTTACCCGGTCATTGATTTCGGTGACTAATCGCGTCAGGGATTCGGCATTTCCCTCCTCTTCAAAAATTAGTCTGACCAGGCCGAAAGCCTCCTTTCTCAATGCAGCCACCGTTTCCACGGATTTTGATTCTTCAATGGCCCGAAAGAGCGCGACAGGATGACGTTCTTGAAAGGATAGCCAGTCGTGATCGGAAACCATTCCTACCATTTGCTCGCCTTCCATTACGAGCAGATGAGTGATTTTGTGGGAGAGCATTAACATCAATCCTTCAAAAACAGAACGATTGTGTTCAATGGTAATCAAATCAGGCGTCATCACCTGTCCCACTGGTAAAGCGGCGTCCTTGCTGACGGCCAGAACCCGTTTCACCAGATCGGTCTGTGTGACAATTCCAATGGGTTTTTTACCCTCGATGATCACTAGCGAATCAATGTCGATCGCCGTCATCTTTTGAGCGGCATCTTCTATCGATGCTTCCCGATGGATGAACTGAACGGGACCTTTGATCAATTCGGACACGAGGTTGGAAAAGGGGGAAAAGCCACCAGTACGGTCATGAGTAGACATGGGTTCTTTTCTGAATGAGAGCTTGATTAAACCAAAGAACAATTCTATCAGGGTTGCTTCGTTGTAACCATTTGCTTGATGATGGCGTGGCGGACAAGGGAAGGGATATCCTGAACATTGAGCTTTCTCATCAGGTTGTAGCGGTGAAACTCAACTGTTCTGGGGCTGATATCCAAGTCCGCAGCAATTTCTTTGGTAGTTTGACCATCGACGATTTGCTGCAAGATTTGTCTCTCTCTTAAGGTCAATAACTGAAGAACCATTTTCTGAGCTTCTGCCAGATCTGCTTCTTTGCTTACCAATTCCGCCGACATACTGAACTGATTGGTTTTATCACTGAATATCAAAGCGGCACCCATCACTAAATTATCTTCATTTTGGATTGAAGTGATACACAGGTCCAGGATGAAAGGTTCATTTTCTCTTTGGAATCGTAAGGATGATTTTCTTAACGGCGAACGATCACTGAGGACGTTTTTCACCATATCATTCAATTCTAGAGAAGTCTTTTTCTCAGTAATGGCCCCCAGATCGCTTAAGTGTTTCCCGATGATATCACTTCGTTTTATGCCAAAAATATTCTCTGCCTCGGAATTCAGATAAAGGATTGAAAAATTTGTTCCCACTGTAATCACAGCTTCCCCTAAGCATTTAAGAATTGTTGAGTACCAGCGATCTCTTTCGAACACTCTTTTTTCCAGGCCTTTTTTATAAAGCGCGAGTTCAATTGTAATCTGAAGTTCCCGGTCATTAAACGGTTTGAGCAGGTATCCAAACGGGGATGTGGTTTTAGCACGCGTCAGGTTTTTCTCGTCTCCATGGGCGGAAAGATAAATAATGGGAATCTTGAATTGATCCCAAATTCTTTTAGCCGCTGTGATGCCATCCATTTCACCTTTCAAGACAATGTCCATCAAGACCAGGTCCGGTCGTGTGGAAATCACTTTTTCGATCGCCTCCTCGCCTGTTGTGGCTGTGTCAGTAACGATATAGCCAAAACTCTCCAGTTTCTTTTGCAGGCTAACGGCAATAAAAGCTTCATCTTCAACTATTAAGACTTGATCATCCGACATCACAATACCTTGGTGTAAAATGAATCCTCTCAGATGTTGCCGACATTATTGAAGTCGATTTCAATTTATTGTTGCAAACGCTGAAATGGCATTATTCATCTTCCTGGACATCCCTCTAGGGGGATTTAGGGAAAATAATTTCAAAACAGGTGCCGGAATCTTCATGATGATGAATGATGCCATTTAATTGCTGGGTCAACTGGTAGATTAAACGCATTCCAATACTTTTGGTACCCATTTTTTCGGGATTTTCTTTCATCCCGGTCCCATCATCCTCGATGATCAATCTAAGCTGATTGTATTGATGGTTCTTAACACTGATAGTCAAATGTCCGGCCCTTCCATCGGGAAAAGCATGGAAAACAACATTAAGAATCAGCTCGTTGATTAAAAGGGCGCAATGAATCGCCGGCGACACTTCCAAAGTGAAGGGTATAATATCCAAATTCAACTCAATATCACGACTACGATTGGGATAGTTATAAAAAAGATCTCGCACTTGCTGTTCGATATAAGCATGCATTTTGATCTTTGCCAGATTGTCCGATTCATACAATTGTTTATGAATCAGAGAGATGGCATCCACACGGCTAATGGCAAACTTAAGAATATCCTGAACCTTAGGATCGTCAATTTCTTCTGTTTTAAAACTCAAAATACTGGAGACAATTTGCAGGTTGTTTTTAACGCGATGATGAATCTCCTGCAAAAGCGCTTCGTTTTCCAATGCAGACTGTTTAAGCTGATCATCCGCAGCTTCTTTATCGTGTATACAGCTTTTGATACTCGCTTCGGCGTGGCAGCAGCCCAGCACCGATTTTTTATAAATAAGGGTGAGGTTGATTTTTTTCCGAATATAACGTCTCGACAAGGGTTTATCAAATCGTGTTTCCTGCAGGAGACTTTTTCATGACCTGCAGAAATGGACGTAAACCTGGACAAGCGGTTAGTTTTTAGTCAGCTGGGAACAAAATTTGACGGAAAAACTGAGGATCATTACTATGGACGATCATTGCTACTATTATAACCGGCGATTTTATCAGGAAAAGTCTAAACAATGAAAAAAAAGTTTCTCCAAATATCAATAACACAGGGTTTTTTTATTTTTGCATTATTATGCCTTTTAATGGCCTGTGAAGAAAAAGCTCATCAAGATCAAATAAAGGCTGTCGCCAAGGAGAAAAAACCTCTCGCAGATATAGTGGAAAAGGGCAAAGCAGAAGTCTTTCAAGTAACTCTTTCTTCGTATCCTGTAAAGGAACAGACTGTATCTCTCGAACCCCACCGCAAATCAGCACAACACTACAATATCGCGCCATTGAAAAAACCGAATGGGAAAAAATGGAGAATCGCTTATCTGGAGGGTGGTTTCTATGAGCACTACTTTCTGAACCTTCAGGCGTTAACGGAAGGACTGAAACATTTGGGGTGGGTCTCCTACAACAGGTTGCCTAAATTTGAAAAATATGATGCAAGACGATTTTGGGTTGATTTTCTTTCCAGCAACAGGGTTCAAAGCGACACCATAGAATTTGTCAGGGACGCATTTTATTCGTCTGAATGGAACGTGGAAGAAAGAAAACAAGCAAAGAAGGCCTTGTTGGAGCGGTTGTCCCAACAAAAAGATATCGATTTGATTCTTGCGTTGGGATCCTGGTCCAGTAAAGATCTGGCAACATATGAAGTGCGTGTGCCGGTTGTCTCGATGTCAGTGTCAAATCCGATCAAAGCGAGCATCATTCCCAATGCTCAGGATTCTGGATTGGATCATTTTCATACCAGGGTCGACCCGAACAGACACGCAAGGCAACTGGAACTTTTCTATCACTTGATAAGGTTTAAGAAATTGGGAGTGATACTTGAAGATTTGGAAGAGAGTTGGTCATACGGATCGATGGATCAGGTCATAGATTTGGCCAGGGAAAAAGGGTTCGAGGTGATTGCCTGTAAATCACCGGTGTACAAGGAAAGCAGTCATGCCCTGGCTGAAGGAACCGCGATTGAGTGTTTTCAAAAGCTGTCAACCAAAGTAGATGCTGTCTGGATTTCAGCCAATCAGGGAATATCCGCCACCAGCATAAAACAGTGCTTATCTCCTTTGCTGAAACATGGGATTCCTTCGTTCGCCCAATCTAATACAGAAAGAGTCAAACAGGGGGTTTTATTCAGCGTGGAAAGGGATTGGCAGGGATTGGGCCGCTTTCACGCAGATATCATGGCCAAAATATTCAATGGGGCTAAACCAAGAGATCTGCCCATGATCTATGAAGAAACAAACAAACTGGCCATTAATCTTAAAACGGCAGAAATGATCGGTTTTAAACCGGACGAGGAATTGATGTCATTGGTCAGCAACGTATATACAGAACTAGCAGAATAGGACATTCATGAAATCTTTTACTAAATATCCTCTTGCATTCCGTCAACTGGTTTACGTTTTGTTGTTTGCCTCCTGTGTCTCCCTGCTGACAATAACGCTGCAATTGTTTCTGGAATACAAACGGGATGTCTCAAGAATTGAAACGCAGTTTGATCTGATTCAATCCAGTTATCTTAAAAGTCTCAGCGGTAGTTTATGGAATTTAGACGATGCTCAAATTAAGGCGCTCCTGAATGGAATATTGAGTTTTCCTGAAATTAAGTATCTGGAGGTGGAACTGGAAAGCGGAACCCATTTCAGGGTGGGAAACCGGGTAGAAAACCAAAAGTCTATTCGAAAGGATTTTCTGTTGGCGTACGAGAATGAACACTCCGTCAAAATCCCCATTGGGACTTTGGCTATCACAGCCAGTTTAAAAGAAACCTTTGATCTTTTAAGTCAAAGAATTTTTACTGTTCTGCTGACAGAGATTCCAAAAGCGTTTTTGATCTCCCTGTTTATGTTTTATGTTCTGTATCAATTGGTAACCCGCCATTTCATATCATTAGCTGACTTTACCTCAAAACTAAAATTCGATTCTCTTGACAAAGGGTTAACGCTACAACGAAAGTCAAATCCAAAGAATCCTGATGAGCTGGATCAAATTGTCAGTTCTCTCAATAATATGCGTGTCATATTAAAGGACGAAATCACTAAGAAAGAGAAAGCGAGACATGATCTAAAAAAAGCCCATGAAGGCCTGGAAAAAAGAGTTCAGGAACGGACACTTGAATTGCGGGAATCTAATAACAGACTGGAGCAAGAAATCGCAGAACGTCAGCAGCTTCAAAAATCGACACAGGAAAGCGAAGCTCAGAAACAGGCAATTCTGAATGGTATGACTGCGGATATTTCGTTTATAAATGAACAATTTGAAATTCTGTGGATAAATAAAGCATCGGCAGAATCCGCAAAAAGACAGCCTGAAGAGATGCTCGGCAAAAAATGTCACTGTTTTTGGGGTGATCCGGAAATACCTTGTCCTAATTGTCCAGCCATCAAGGTAGTACAGACAAAAAAGCCCGAACGAGCAATAATTACTTCTCCTGACGGCAGAATCTGGGATGAACGAAGTGAACCTGCTTTCGATACGGATGGAAAACTGATTGGAACTATTCAAATCTCACAGGACATCACCGCTCAATATCAGGTAGAACAAGCTTTAAAAGAGAGTGAAGAGAAATTCCGCAACCTGTTTGATCAGGCGCCGGAACAAATTATAATTGTCGGACTGGATGGAACCATCCTGGATCACAATCATGAGTTTACACCCTTTGGTTTCCATCGTGATGAGATAATTGGAGTTAAATATAATGAGCTAGGCATCTTTGGGCAAGATAATAATAAATACGAAGCTGTATTTGCTCGTTGCATCGAAGGGAATACCGAGCCTTTTGAAGTTGAAATCGAAGCACAATCCGGGGATAAGATCTGGATGGAGATCCATCCAGCACTTGTCAACGAATCGGGTCAGAATAGCATCCGGTTTACTGTTCGCGACATCACCGGCAGAAAAACAGCAGAAACAGCTTTGCATGAAAGCAAAGAGCGATACACCGCTCTTTTTGACCGACTGCAGGATGCTGTTTTTATAGTTGATCTGCAAGGTGATTTCATTGATGCTAATCCGGCTGCATTAAAGATGTTTGACTATAAAGGTGATGAAAACCAGACAATAAATGTTGCTTCACTGGTTGATACTCAGCAAATGACTTTGGTTTATGACATTCTAAAAGAGGTCAAAAGAAGCGGATCACAAAGTAAACCCGCTCAGTTTAATCTGAAGAAAAGAAATGGCGATTATTTTTGGGTAGAGTCAACAGTGGTTCTCCTTTATCAGGATGGAAAACCATTTGGCATTCAGGGTATTGCTCGGGATATTTCCAAACGTAAGGAGGTTGAGGAGCAGCTTAAATTTGTCAAAGAACAGGCCGAAGCCGCCAGCAAAATGAAATCTGAATTTCTGGCCAATATGTCTCATGAACTTAGAACCCCTATGCAGGGAATCCTCGGCTATGCCAGACTCGGCATCGATAGAGTTAAAAGCCTGAGTGAAGAAAAAACGGCAGCCTATTTTCAAGAGATTCACATAAGTGGTCAGCGTCTGATGGGACTTTTGAATAATCTTTTAGATTTATCAAAACTTGAATCCAATGCTGTTGAATTTAATTTTAAGCCGGAGAGGTTAGGGCTTGTGACTGAAACAGTGATTAATGAATTGTATGCAATTATAAATGAAAAAGAATTGAAGGTGATTTTCGAAAAATTTGATTTTGACGATGTTGCTTCTTTGGATGTTGCAAAGATTGGACAGGTAATCAGAAACCTGCTTGGCAATGCGATTAAGTTTTCAAAGCGGGGCAGTAAAATTGAAATAGCAATCCATCCCAAAGATTCACAGCTATTGTTTACTATCAGCGATAATGGGATCGGTATTCCAGAACGAGAACTGGGGGAAATATTTGATAAATTTGTCCAGAGCAGCAAAAACAAAAATGGTGCGGGTGGAACCGGCCTCGGATTATCTATCTCAAAAAAAATAATCGAGATCCACAAAGGGAAAATCTGGGCCGAGGAAAATCCAGCTGGTGGAGCCATTTTAAAATTTCAAATTCCCGTGCAGCAAAATCAGACTGGTTGATAAGTGCCCTGGGCTAGGCGCCGGCCATCATACCTGAAAACAACTACATAATCATGTATTAGTCAACGTCATTAACTTAAGAAAAGTTTCGCTTCTCGAATCCCCTTTGAAGCATCGAACCCGGTGAGGGGATCCGGGACTGATCTTAAAAGGGGGAATTTACCAAGCAGGATCGTGAAGAATATCTGAATATCGCTTAAGTTAATGACATTGAATCATGTATTAATCACTAATCAAATTTTGCCGGATACCTTTTGTCTTTATTTGGTCGCTGCAGGCCATGTATAATAGAAGCCTGCATTTATATTGGACAACTTGCTTAACTGCCCGAGGTCCAATAAAGACAGTCCTGCCCCGGAATGTGTCGTAATATTGTTGTAAATATTGTCGTTAGCAAACTCTATTCTGCGGTACATGACGACTCTCGAATATCTGTCAATACCAGCCAACTCTTTTGCTTTATCTATGGCATCATCTGTAAATCCGATTTGATCAATTATACCGAGTTCAAGTGCTTGTCTAGCTGTGAATATTTTTGCAGTCATAATCTCTTCTATATCCTCAACTTTTGACTTGCGATGAAGGAGTACTTTGGACTTGAACAGACCTGCCAACTCATCGATGATTGCTTGAAACGATTTTACTTCATTTTCAGTTGTGGGCCTGAATGGCGAACCCATGTCTTTGTCTTGACCCGATTTGCTTGTTTCGATGTTTACGCCTATCTTGTCCATTAGGCCAATGAATTTGGGCCTGATGAAGACAACACCAACTGATCCGGTTATCGTTGTCTGATGAGCGACAATATGGTCAGCAGGTAGTGATATGTAGTAACCACCGGAAGTGGCTATGTCCATCATGCAGACCACCAGTGGGATATTGCTTTTTGCCTTTAGCTTTAAAATCTCGTTGTACAATATGTGGCTTCCTGTAACTGTACCACCGGGAGAGTTCACTTTTAGCACAATCGCCCTTACAGCAGGATCCCCTTCGGACTTTTTGATCTGTGAGACGACCTCCTTTACAAGGCTTGGTTTTCTTCGCATCATTCCTTCCTGCTCTTCGTCTGAAATAAAACCGTTTATGGGGATCACCAACACTTTGTCTGGCCCCTCACCTTCAAGAGTAACCTCCTTTAAGGGATCGGAGTAATCTGGAACATTCAACTTCATTGATAAACAACCCGTCATTACCAAGCTTGTCAGTATTGCCATGCCCAGTAGCTTGTGTTTTGTCCACATTTTCATATGATCTCCCCCATATTGGTTGTAAGGGTCGGCTCATAAATTACTTCACATTCTGTTCGCAAAATGTCCAGTGTTTTGGGGGCTTTTGCAAATAGACTATGTGAAGTTATTTATGAACGATCCCCAAAGGCAAATTAAGGAGTCAACCCATGACTCCTCTTTTAAGATCTGTTTCATTTAATTTCTTGAATATGCACAATCACTTTCTTGAAAAGAGTGCTTGAAGTTTTTCAGTTCCATATGTTTAGATTTCGTAATTCAAACAGAATCGATCCAAATAATCTCGGTGAATGGTAATCTTCCATGTCTGAATGGTGTCTCTAATTATTCGGCTAAAAAAATATTCTCCTCATATATTTAAGACTGGAAAAGCATGATCAGGATATTCAACTAAAAATATGAGACCTATAACTCAATTTGGATTTCGCTATATTTTTTATGATATAAATTTACAAAAGTTAGAAAGATGGAAACAATTAAAGGACCATAAAAAATGCCAGGTATGCCAAATACACTGAGGCCTCCGATGATACTTAAAAAGACCAGAGTCGGGTTTATCTGGACCCGGTTTCCCACAAATCTGGGTTTGAACCAGTTTTCAACCGCTAATGAAATGACAGTGCAATATATCAATAAAACGATGGATCCGACCGTATTGCCAATGACAAAAAGATAGATACAGGCTGGCACATAGATAATCGAAATCCCTACCAACGGAATGAACGCCAGGAATACCATAGCTGTGGTCCATAACATGATCGATTCAAAGCCTGCAATCCAGAATCCAATACCTGCCAGAATGCCTTGAATTAGACCACCTGAGCCGTTTCCGACGAGGTTAACGAAATTCATCTGGTTGAACTTTTCCAGAACCAACTCTTCTTCTTCATCCCGCATCGGAGAAAGGTCTAACATAAATCGTTTGATCGCAGGGCCTTTCAGCAAGATCTCATAGATAACCAACAGCATGATCAGAAATTGAAAAAGAAAAGAGAAGATATTGGATATCCATTGGTTCATCATGTCGAACAGAGTCGAACTGAGATTTTTGGCCGCCCCCATCACAATCTTTTGGATGGTCATCACATTATATTCCATGTTAGCCAGGCTAAAGAGCTCTTTCATCATATCCGGGAAAAAAGGCCCTTCAAAGAGAAACGCAGTAATATTTGCTTCGGTAAAGTTCTCTTTTAAATACTGGTAAAGTGCAATAGCCTCCCCGGAAAGCTGAACTACCAGATACATTGAAGGCAAAATCATAGCGATAATAATGATGAAACAGACAATGATGGCCGACCATTTATGACTGATTTTAAACCTTTTCTGGATAGAGGTCATCAATGGTGTAAACGCACCGGCTATGATTCCCGCGAAAATGATGGGGGTCACAAAGGGCCAGGCTAAATATCCCATTAAAAACAGTAAAAAAACATAAATAAGGATAAAAACAATGTTTGAGTGTTTGGCATTTGGCATATTGTAAAATTTGAAAAATAGATCCTTTACTGGAGGCTTGCTGTTGTAACCGGCTAACTGTGACTGCCGGTCACAAAAAAATATGAGAATTTACAAATCCCGTTAGTTGGGTTTTCCAGAGGCGTATCCAATCTTCGCCAGGGCCGTTTCCATTTCACTCAGAATTGTTGGATCATCAATGGTAGCCGGAGTTTTGTACTCCTGATTATTGGCGATTTTCCGAATCGTACCTCTTAAAATCTTTCCGGATCTGGTTTTTGGCAACCGGTCTACAATCGTTGCCACCTTGAAGGACGCCACCGGACCAATGCGGTCTCGGACCATCTGAATGACTTCGTTCACTATCACACCATGGTCCCGGTCGACCCCGGAATTCAGAATCAGAAAACCAACCGGAATCTCTCCCTTTAGTTTGTCATCAACCCCCAGGACTGCGGCCTCGGCTACATCAGGATGATCTGTCAATATCTCTTCCATTGCGCCAGTCGAGAGTCGGTGCCCGGCCACATTTATAATATCGTCTGTGCGGCTCATCACAAAAACATAACCCTCTTCGTCAATAAAACCAGCATCAGCGGTTTTATAGTAGCCGGGGAATTCATCCAGATACGTTTTTACATACCCTTCATCGTTATGCCACAATGTGGGCAGCGATCCCGGAGGCAGTGGAAGCTTGATAACCAGAGCGCCAATTTCACCCGTTTTGACCGGTTGTGTATTTGCATCAACGACCTGCAGGTCCCAACCGGGTGCCGGTTTTGTAGGAGATCCATCTTTTACCTTAAGCTTCTCGACACCCATGCAGTTGGCGGCAATCGCCCACCCGGTTTCTGTTTGCCACCAGTGATCGATGACAGGAATTCCCAGCTTGTTTTCTGCCCATTTCAAGGTGTCCGGGTCTGTTCTCTCCCCGGCAAGAAATAGCGTTTTCAAACTGGAAAGGTCATATGTTTTCAGGAGCTCACCTTGTGGATCATCCCGTTTGATCGCTCTGAAGGCGGTTGGCGCAGTAAAAAGCGCATTCACCTTATGATCCGAGATAACCCGCCAGAAAGCGCCTGCATCCGGAGTTCCAACCGGTTTTCCTTCATAAAGAATCGTAGTACAGCCTTGAAACAGTGGGGCATAGACGATATAAGAGTGGCCCACAACCCAACCGATGTCTGATGCTGCCCAGTAAACATCGCCAGGATTTATATCATATACACCTTTCATCGACCATTTTAAAGCCACAATATGCCCCCCAATATCACGGACGACTCCCTTTGGAGCACCTGTTGTTCCTGATGTATAAAGGATATATGCTGGATCAGTGGCTAACATGGGGACACATTCATGGGGATTAGCTGTGACCATGGCCTCGGCCCAGTCGATATCCCTCTCGGGAACAAGACCTGCTTTTTCCTGTGACCGCTGGAAAATGATACAATTTCCGGGTTTGTGGGTTGATATATTGATCGCTTCATCCAGGAGTGGTTTGTAAGGAATCACTCGAGTGATTTCAATCCCGCATGAAGCGGACACGACGACTTTGGGTTTTGCGTCATCAATTCTTACGGCGAGCTCATTTGCTGCGAAACCGCCGAAAACCACTGAGTGGATAGCCCCGATACGGGCACAGGCCAGCATGGCAATCGCTGCCTCAGCGATCATTGGCATATAAATGAGGATGCGATCCCCTTTTGAGACCCCAACAGAGGCCAGTAGACCGGCAAATTTGGCAACACTGTCCCTCAACTGGGAATAGGTATATGTTTCGACCACGCCTGTAACCGGGCTGTCGTAAATCAGGGCGTTCTGCTCTCCCCTGCCATTGTCTATATGAAAATCAAGTGCGTTATAACACGTATTGGTTTCTCCCCCTGTAAACCATCGATACAACGGTTTATTTGAATCGTCGAGAACCTTGTCCCATCGTTTATACCAATGACAGTTTTCAGCAGCTTCACCCCAAAAATCGTCGGGATTTGTTATGGATCTCTTAAAAGTCTCATCGTAGTTGATTGTCATGAAATAATCTCCAATATCCCGTTTTTAAAAGAGTTCTCTCCTTTCAAGTCTGCTGTTGAGGAGGAAAACAATGATAAAGCTCAGAAATTAAATTACTACACCTTTTGGTGACAATTATCAAGACGAATATGCTGACAGTGAAAACAGTAACAATTTCACCGCTTGCCATAATTTTGCTTACCGTTCTGTTAAATCGACTAAGCTGTGAATCCATTTTTGTGAAACGATGCGGTAAATGCCGAACACCATTTTTGATAATTCTTCGATTTGTACCAGCGCATATACCCAGTAAACAGGAATTTTCCAGACAAATCCCCCCAGCAAAGCCAGGGGGACTCCGACGACCCAGATATTGATCATTTCCATATAAAATGAAAATTTGGTATCCCCCCCTCCCCGAAGAACACCTACGACCGCTATCAGGTTAAAAATGCGGATCCAGAGCAAAACACTGAGTATCATCAGCATATTGACTGCGTAACTACGTACGGTCTCTGAAACCTGATATATAGAAACGATGGCAGGGCCGCTGATAAAAATTACCACTCCGGCGCCTATGGCTCCAACGACACCTATGATGGAAAAGCGCCTGGCGTATGAGATCGCAATGTCTCCATGGCCAGCCCCTATTTTATTACCGATCATCACAGAAGCTGCGCTCGCCAGGCCAAAGAAGAAGCTGGTACAAAATTGTTCCACCGGTTGAATGATGTTAACGGCTGCGATTTCAGATGTTCCCATCCGGCCATAAACCACGGCATATGCAGTCACCCCGGCCACCCAGAAAAACTCATTGCCAATAACCGGCAGCACAGTCTTGATAAATTGCCTGATCAGCGACCCAGGTATCTGACGAAGATCCTGGAGTCTGACCACAGGATAGTTTTTGAGATGAGATATCAGGACGATAAGCCCTGCTTCAAAGAACCGGGAGATGAGGGTGGCGATCGCCGCACCTTTAACACCCATCGCCGGAAAACCGAAATGTCCCAGAATGAGGCAGTAATTGAGAAACGTGTTCAGACTCAGCGCTCCGATGATGATAAACGTCGGAATCATGACATGACCTGTACTTCTCAAGACAAAGATATACAACATGGCCAGGGCCATCATCACATGGGTCAGCCCCACAATCCTGAGGTACGGAATCCCCTCGGCGATGACATGTGAGTCCTCAGTAAAGACTCCCATAATAAACCCGGGAATCGAAACTGACACAATCGTAAAAACAAATGAGACAATCATGCTGAGGATCAGGGCGATACCCATGACCTTGCCGATATTCTGGATGTCTTTCTTACCCCAGAACTGAGCGGTAAAAATGGCTGTCCCACTACTGAGCGCGAAGGTGATCAGGATAAAGACAAAATAAAAACGGTTCGCCAATCCAACAGCGGCAACCTCATTGGTTCCCAGCTGGCCAATCATCAGCATATCAACCAGATTTAACGACGAGGTGATCGTGTTCTGGATCGTTACCGGAATACCAAGCGATAACAGTGTTTTATAAAAAGTATCATTTCTGGATTTCATCTGTTAGACCTGCCTCTGATGAATAAAGAGGGCTCTGGCTTGCCACGGTATCATGATTTCGCCCGCTTGGTCAGGATTGTTCAATTATGGACAATACGTTAAGATAGTTGATGCTAAATTAAATACAGGTAAAATGCCACTTTTGCCTTATTTAACAAAATACACTCTTTGAATCGTTTTGAAATCCCAACCTGAATATTACGCGGTAAATAAATTTTACAGTCATCTTCCGGGGAAAGTCAGCCTCAGGGATCGTACAAAAATAACTTGGCATAATCTATCCGCATAGGGATCGTTAAAAGATAACTTCACTTAATCTGTTTGTAAAAGTCCCAAAAGCCGGACGTTTTACAAACAGAATGTGATGTAATCTCTTAGCCGACCCTGAAGTACCAAAAGCACTGGAAATTTTGCAGACAAAATGCCAAGACAACGTGTTTCCTTTTCCGTTAATGGGGAAAACACTTGAGTAATTTTTGAGCCGACCCTTACACCTTGACACAGGGAAATTGAATTCATATCATCCATGTCTATAGGTCGGCTCAAAATTTAGTCAAGTGTTTCCCATCAATGAAAAGGAAACACGTTGCTGTCACATTCTGTTT
>JABGPJ010000020.1 GCA_018645005.1 Deltaproteobacteria bacterium
TAAGGGTCGGCTCAAAAATTACTTGGCGTTTTGTCTGCAAAATGTCCAGTCTTTACGGGACTTTTGCGGACAGATTATGCCAAGTTATTTTTGTACGATCCCCTAAGGCATTACTTCAACAGCCATTCGTTGAATTTTTCTCCAATGGATTCACCGTAATCAGCCCAGAAAATTCCATCCGCTTTCACCCCTTCATCCAGGTGAGAGTTGGGCAGAAACGGAACAACTGATGGGGCAATAAGTTTCATAGCTGAAGCCCGTGTAGGTCCGTAAGCGACTTCCTCCATGCCGGAAAGCGGCTTGGTACCTGTGGCAAACGCAATAAAATCGAAAGCCAGGGCTTTCTTTTTGGTTCCCTTGACAACGGCCCAGACATCCAGGTCAAAGATATGCCCGTCCCAAACCATCTTGAAAGGCTTTTTATCTTTCAGGATGGCGTTAAAAATCCGACCGTTGGCCGCCTGTCCCATTACAGCACCACCGTCGTTTAACAATTGAGGAACCTGAGACCATGAATCAAACCATACAATATCATTTTTAATGGTATCAAGTTTCTTAAAGGCACGGGCCAGACCGGCTGGGGTAGCCAGAACTTTATAGATATCTTTTCCAGGGACGCCATCAGCGATCAATGCCCATTCCAGGTTTACCTGAGGGCGCTTACGCATTGCTCTTTTACCGGGGATTTTACTGGTGTTGAAAAAATCACGCATGGATGTCGGCTTCACAGGCCCAATGGTTTTTTCGTTGTAACCATACAGAACCGTCCAGAAGATATTCCCTACACCACATTCGTTGGCGAGTGCTTCGGGATAGAAATCTTTCAGTGCTGACTTACCATCGGCACCAGCAGGAAGAATACTGGGTGGTATCACCTCAAGCAGTCCTTCTGAGCAGGCGCGCTCAAGGTCGATGACTTCAATATCAACCACATCCCATTGAATATTGCCTGCTGTCACCTGGGCTTTGATTTCAGCTATTCCGCCTGAATAATCCTCGAAAAGAATTTTATGCCCGGTTTTTGCCTGGTAAGGGTCAATCATATGTTTCTTCTGTGCAGCGCCATAAGAACCACCAAACGAGACAGCTGTCAGCTCTGCCGCCATACTTGTCGTTGCCATCATGGAGCACAAAGCGGCTCCTAAAATCATTTGCTTCATTTTCATGAACTTTCCTCCTGATTTTCCAATTATAAAAAATGGCTCGCTTAATTATTCAAAGCGATCCGGTTCTATTTCGCCGCAAATGCGAAACAGTTTTTTCTGAGCGAAATCAACCCAACTTCCTCATCGTCAGAGAATTTGGGAGCTGCTTGATCGTTCAGAACTTTGACAACAATTTCGGTCCCATCGGGTGTTTCGAAGAAATATCGAATAAAGTCTCCCACGTACAATCGAGCGGTGAACTTGACAGTGATCTTGTTGTCGAATTCATGATCACTGGGAAGGATAAATAAACTCTCAGGGCGGACAGAGACAATGCAGGAGCTGCCGACAGTATCGCAGTCAACCCGCTGAGCCTCAATCTCGTCACCTGTTGAAATTTTAACTCGGACAGACTCGGCATCAACGCTGATGACCGTACCCGGGAAAAAATTGTTTTCACCAATAAAACCGGCTACAAATGCATTAGCAGGATCTTCATAGAGGGTTTCCGGAACGGCACACTGCTGCACCACGCCATCGTCGAAAACGGCGATGCGGTCGGACATTGTCAGGGCTTCAGATTGATCGTGTGTGACATAGATAACTGTGAACCCCAACTTCTTGTGTAGACGGGAGATTTCCAGTTGCATCTGTTCGCGCAGTTTTTTATCCAGTGCTCCCAAGGGTTCGTCCATCAATACCAGGCTTGGATCAAATATCAAAGCGCGTGCCAGCGCGACACGCTGACGTTGGCCACCTGAAAGCTGGGCGGGTGTGCGTGCGCCAAAATCTTCCATTTCAATCAGTTTGAGATATCGATCAACCCGTTCATCAATTTCAGGCTTAGACATCTTTCTGACTTTGAGTGGATATGAAAGATTCTCGGCAATACTCATGTGCGGGAACAATGCATAGTTCTGAAAAACCATACCAATGTTGCGTTTGTTTGGAGCAGTTCTGGTGATGGGTTTTCCGTTCAGCAGAATATCACCACTGGTGACGCTCTCAAAACCTGCCATCATCATCAAGACAGTTGTCTTTCCAGAACCTGATGGACCTAAAAGGGTAAGAAATTCACCCTGAGCAACGTTTAAATCGAAATTCTTCACGACAAGAGTTTTCTGGTCATAGCTTTTTTGCACTTTATTAAAACACAAAAAATCATTTACAACTTCCGCGGTCATTGGTCTCCTTGGTAACCTTTTCGTTAATACTTATTAATTGCGATCTCTTTATAAAAAACCTATCGAAAACTCTCCATCATTTCCATGTCTGACTTTTGCCGACGGACAATTCCGTTAACGCTTCCCCGCGCATAAAAATGGCCTCCAGATACCGTAAACAAAATCGTTTTAAGTTCTTTTCGACTCGTGGTCGATATCCCATCGTTTACACTTACCAGACTTTCAGGGGGAATATTGATCAAAGTGCTGATATAAAGCGCTAATGCCTGACGTTGCGGATTGACCACATTCGTTTTTTACAGTATTAGCTTCCAGTCTAGACGAATTAACAGGTACTTGTCTACTTGTCAACTCACTTATCATTTTTAGATAAGTTGTAACTTTTCACCACTTTTGCAGAGCCGAGTGGATTATGATTCAAAACGATGGAAAACAGGACGTTTTGGCCAACGCGTTTCTGACGAAACACTTGGCTCCAGGGATGGATTCATGCGTGTTTTGAATCATGGTCCCCTCGGCGGAGCGCAGACTGAATAGTTACCTTTTCTTTTGATGGGGCTGGAACGAAGAAAAGGTCGGGAAGAACTCTGCAAATTTGAAAGCAAAACAGTCACAGGGGTGTGTTCGCTTTGCTTGAATGACGCGGCGCTTCTCTGGAAACAGTTATCAGACGGGGTTTATTTACGTATTCTTGTTTCTGTAAAGTCTATAACTCTTTTGAGTTCGTCTGTAGATATTTTTACTAGATGTTTATCATCACCGCCGCCTGTGATAATCCAGTCATTCTCAAGAAGCTTCGGGTCTATCAGGATTTTGGCATTTTGTGCATTGAAAGGGGAGTTTCCGCCGGGCTTTTGACCAGTATGCATTTCAATTTCCTCTGCTGTAGCCATGCGCGGTCGCTCATCAAGCCCCAGGAATTTTCTGACTCTTTCAGTGCTGACACGATTTTTTGCTGGAACCATTGCGATTACCAAATTGCCAGCCAGTGTCAGCATTACAATTGATTTGGTTATTCTTTCAGCAGAATAACCAGTGACCGCAACAGTGTCTTCTACGGAATGAACACTTTCTTCAAAATTGAGCAATTCGGCTTCAACATTCTTTTGGCGTAGCCAGTCTTGGATTCTTTGTGCATATCCTGTCATTAGATCTATAGGTGTAATTTTGTCTGGCAAGTTATTCAGTCGAGGTTACTCTTTTGCTTTAATCTATGCGCAAGAGATACCGGTTAATAGAACATCGAAATTCACAATTATTGTAGTAACGCTTTGATACGTTAAACCTAAACCCACCCGAGTTCAATCAAAAATTCAGGCTTGTGTCTCATCAAAATTCCATCATCCCATAATTTCAACCTGTTAAATCCCACTAATCTT
>JABGPJ010000095.1 GCA_018645005.1 Deltaproteobacteria bacterium
GAGCATTAAAGGATCTACAACAAACACTGGATCTTGGCTATCTTGAAGTATATGGTAAGGATTAAGAACGCTAATTTTATGGTGCTCCATATCCTTCTGAAATGGCGACATTACCAATGCTCTAAGCGATCCAACCATATTGATTGAATTGCTGGTGAATGATTGATTTTGCTCATACCTCTGTTGATTCCGTGAGTTAATCCAAAGGCATTCGCTGCCCTGCTTTTTGAGATCATTAACAAGAGGTTGATCAAGAAACCGATTCTTATAAAAGGGAATAGATTTTGTTCTTTGCTCTGAGACTTTGCCACCTCTACCCCCTAGCTCATCCGAAGAAAGAAAACTAATATATTCACTCACTCCGCTCGAGTGAGTAATCAGGATGTGGTATCTATCATCGGACAGTCTAGCTTCTATGATAGCTATGAAAAACTCTAAACTGTTAAGTGAGATACAATTCTTTTTTTATTTTCTTTTGTTATCGACGAGCAATTTTCAGAAATTATACGAAACAGCTATACTCAGGTTCATTGAACTAAGATTGTTTATTCTTTTAGGATCAGCTGGATCTATTCCACGTATTTCGACTGCATTACTCATATTATGATACCTATATCCAAAAGAGGTATCCAAGGATGCGTTTCCACTAATATGAGAGTAACGAACTCCAATTTCTGCAAAAGGATCTGTATTTGCTACACCAGAAATAGAATTAGCAGCAGCTGCAGTTCCAAACTGAGTAGTTTTAACTGTTGAACTACCTATAATGATATCCATATTTATAACCCCAAGGTTTGTACTTGCTCCTATTCCCTGCGAACGTTGAACTGCGTCTGTAAGATTAGCCCCATCTTCGACCGAAAATGTACCAATTTCATTATGCAGAAAAAAAGTCGTATCATCTTCTGCTTTGAAATCAAGCCGAAAATAATTAAATCCGGATTGTTTGAATTGTGATTCTTGATGTTGCATAAATGATACACCAAATCCAAACCCAATATTGCCTTTCTTTTGTTCTGCGAAGACCAAATTAAAGCAAGAAACGAAACTTATCAAAGCTGCAATCACGATTTTAACTGCCTTCATGTTTATCTCCATTGAAAAAAAATAATAGAAATGTGATAAAATACAAAAATGATTAACTACTCATATTCCTAACAAGAAAGACATTCACAATTTGCTTAAGCAATTAATAACCTTTTCAATCAAACCGTTTTGAGCGGTTAAAAAAATTAAACCACCGATTATACCAGTTTTACTATTGACTTCTGATTATAAGGATTTTTAAAAAAGTTAAATGTGAAAATTACTTAAAAAGTTTTCAAGATATTTTTAAATCTTATCTTAAAAACTGGGTTGAGAACAGAAAGAAAAAAAACATCATCAGTATTCTGCTCTCAACATAAGTTCTAACAAAGGAGAGTTTTGCTTGATGAATCAATTTTTTTCATTGACCATGGTTGAATATTAAAAACGGTCAGTCAAACTGATCCATATTGATAATGCACCATTCAAGGCAAGAAAGAAATAAACGTCAATCAAGGCAAGAACTGAGATTGACGCGTTAATGATATCTGAAATCCAATAAGAAACAAGAAATATTTTTTGGAAAGAGTTGTAGCTTAATGGTAGGTATAAGCTACTCCTAATTGAGGGATTGCAGGTGAGTTCTGAGATTTATTTTGGTATTTCTCAAGCCAAGCTTTCTCCTGAGGTTTTTTCTATGAAATTCAATTGCATTTTTATTTGACGCGATTAACTCGGCTATCTCTTTAGATGTTTTACCTTCTTTTATCAGTTTGGCGATCTGAATTTCCTTTGGAGTAAGACTTGAGTATTTAGAAGATAACACCCGGGAAAATGGTGAAATGATGTTATTTAGATTTGTCTCGATGGTATTTATATAACTCCTTTGTTTGTCATCCAACTGACTTGTTGCTAGTTTTCTTAAGATAGGAATAATCAATTCTTTGATGTTTAGAAGAATTTTTTCTTCAAGCTCAACCCTGTCTTTGTCACTTTTTCTAAGCAAAACTGTTAGAGCGGTGTTTAGCTCTTTTAGCTCAATAGTTCGTTTTTCAACTTTATCTTCACATTCGTTATATGCTTTTTTGAGGGCTACTTCTGCTTGCTTTCTCGTGCTTACATCAAGAAATGATCCTTCAATTCTTAAAGGTTTTCCCTTTTTATCATAGATTAATCTGGAATTTACTTGGATAATGATTGTAGCACCATCATGCCTCTTTCCCATGAGTTCGAAATCCTCAATAAAACCGTTCTCAAGCAGTTTTTCAATATAGATATTCCTGTCCGCTGGATTCATCCAGTAGTTTAATACATCCATCCCTCTAATATCTTCATTACGATCAAGACCAAGAATCCGTTTTAGCGCAATATTATAATCCGTTAGTTTTCCATCCATCGTAGCCGTATAAAATCCCTCATGAAGATGGGTGATCGTATCGTGGTATTTTTCTTCACTTTCTCTTAGTGATTGCTCTGTTTGTTTATATTTAACGGCATCCTGCTCATATTTCTTAACTCTTTGTTCTAATTCTTCGTAAGTTGGATAATTTAACATCGTGCACTCCGAAGTATTTTAGTGCAAGTTTTTACTATGCTGATTTTTTCATGAGCGATCATGGAAAACTTTGACTACTGAACTGACGTTAGAATTGCCTTATCAGAAGTTTCCTTAGATGTCGAGGAAACGATGATTTATTCCCTATAGACGCCTATTGGGTGAGCGAAGAGAGGGGATGCGGATTTTACACGATTTACACCCGTGAAAAATTCCAGCCCAAGTCCCAGACCTATTCAGCCCACTTTGTAGCGATATTAAAGTAACTACATGTAACTACCGGGACACACAAATCTTCAGGAAAAATCTTAAGAAACAAAGAACTAGCTATGATTTGATGTAGTTATAGAAAATGGAGCAACTGATATGGAAAGTATTGGGGGTCTTTTGGTGGAGATCCTGTGGATTTTTCCCCCACCACAAATGAGCCCTACTTGTTCTCGATAACCCGCATGTAGTCCCGCACGAACATAGCAACGGCAGTGGTTACAGGTACCGCTATGATTGCACCGATGATTCCCAGGAAATGCCAGCCCACAATCAACACCAGTATGACAATAATGGGCGACAGGCCAACCACTTTGTTCATAACGGCTGGGACCAGCACGTTCCCTTCAAGGGTCTGTAGTACGGCGTAAAAGATGAGGAGTTTCACAACTGTCACCCATGTGAGGCTGAAAGCAATCGGGAGGGAAAAAACCAGAAAAATCAGTGGGCCGATATACGGAATCATCTCGCCGATACCCATGATCAAAGCAAGTGTCAGAGCGAATTTGCCCATGCCGATCAGGAACAGACCGATGAAAGTGATGACAAACATGATAAGCGACAGCAGCAGGGTTCCACGCAACCAGGCGCCTATCTGTTTTTGGATCTCTTCGATCCGCTTCGAGATATAGGCGCCATACTTCTTGGGAAACAGGGCCTGGAAGAAATCATGCAGGTTGTTCTTGTCGACAACCATAAAGAAGATCAGAAAGAAAACCAGCACCAGGTTGAAGAAAAATTCCGCGATTGAAACGGTGACCGACGTGACACCCGCCCCAACCACTCCGACTGTGGAACCGACACCCGATGCCAAATCTTTGATCTGCTGAGCGAAATTTGAAAAGTTCTTGAGCATCTGATTGATCGCCAACTCAATGTTAATAGATTCAATACCGCTGATGATGTTGGCCTGAATGGTCTCCGGCAGATAATCAAATGCGGCGCCGGACTTCAAATATTCAAACAGTTTGACAAAGTTGACGGAGATGCTGCTGGCAATGGTGGTGATCTGCGTGACAATAATGGGGATCGCAGAACCGATGACCACAACAAAGAGGCCTAAAAAAAGCATCATAATCACCAAAACACCAACGGGACGGGGTATCTTCCGTTTCTCAAGCCAGTCGACGGGTGGATCCAGTGCAGAAGCAAAGAACAGAGAAATAAAAAACAGCACAAGCAATCCCTGGATTTCATATAAAAAATAGGCCAGCAGGAGAATTGCCAGAATGACAATTGTTGCCTTTGCCACGGATTTTGATGAGATATCCACTGTCTGGATTTGATCCTGAGCAATCGGGTCTTCCTCACTTTCAGGAAACGTCAGTTTTTCAACCGGTGTACTTTGAGTCAGGTCCTTTTGCATTTGCTGCAGTTTTTTCACCGTTCGCTTCGCTTTGTCCAATAGAGAAGGCATGGTTAGTTATTGGATAGAGTTAAGTAGCTGTCGTTTCGATAGCAAGTGTTAGAAAAATCTAACAAGTCGCACTCCGAGTTTTATTTTTTAAGATTACTGTACTCTACGGCACGAATCCATCAACTTCAAGCCTGAAGTGCTATAAATCAAGAATAGCGGTTTGCAATTAGATCACTCCATGTTCTATAAAAAATCCCAGCCCATTTTAGGCTTCAAAAAGTTCCGTTTTGTAGCGATCACTATCTCTTCATGCAGTATGGTTGAGAAGCAGTCTTTGTTCGCAATTATTGAGTGCTTCTTGTATCAGTGTTTCTGGCGCTGTTGTATTTTTCACAAAGAAGGTCCAGTTCATGGATTTTTATTGAGATTTTTGCCAGGATTTTCCGCCCGTAATATTCTGATATATTGTTAGTAAATTTTATCTAACACTTGTAAGGCCGTTCTAAACACTTATCGAGAGGGGTTGAAAATATAAAAGCCATTATCTAAAAAGACGGTAAATCCTTTTAAATAACTGCTTTAGTGTTCGCTAAGAATGGAGCGGGAAACGAGACTCGAACTCGCGACCCTCAGCTTGGAAGATTTATGGGTGCTTTTTGACCCTATTGCTTTAAAACCTTTAAAACTGAAACTATCAGGACTTTGATCGGAATTTAACAACTATGCAGGGTGTCAGCAAAACACGTTTCCAGTACGTTTAAGTACGTCTGGAAACGTTCATTTGTCACTAAATCTGTCACTAATTTTTTCCCTCCAAAAGTAAATCAGACAATACATTCCCCGAAACCAAATCCTTATTCAATTTTGATTCTGTCACTAATTCCTTTCAGATAAAAATTATTTTGAAAGTGTCACTATTCGAGCTTGTTGTTCAATTTTGGATATTCGTTGTATGAAATTGTAAATTTGTATTGTTTTATACAGTATTTGAAATATTTGTTTGTAGTACTGTATTTTTTTCAAAAGAAATAATCAGCGTGGAGAAAAAAACCATTACCTCCATCATTTTTCCTTCATTTCAAGCATACCAGTTTTTACACCTGCCTCGTATCTCTTTAATATCATCTATCCTGCAATGATCCCATAATTTAGTCCTAAAACCTGACTTTTATTTAAATTTGATCTCTCAGGCACAGCTAGCTGAAAAGTACCGCCCATCATCAGAATATGTTAGCCGTCTTGAGCGCGGAATCAACGCTCCGTCAATCCAAGCGTTGAATGCTATGTCTATTATTCTGAAAGTAGAGATACAAGATTTGTTGGATTTTTCAGAATTGAACTGGGAAATGGAAATTCAAGCCTTGGTTGTACTAATGCAGAACCAGAAGGGACAAAGTATTCGGAAGGAATTTAAGCTGGCTGAGATTGAGGATGAATAAATCCCGCCAATAAACTTAGGCCTAGTGAGTAGAGATTATTTCCTATAACTGTTGCTTCACTAAGAGATCGTCCTCCTCTCTGGAATAATATACATCCAAAAATATTGGCATTACCTACTATCCCAGCAAAAGTTGCGATCTATTAGCAATATTCACAAATGGCCGCGTCGTCCGATATGAGTTTCACTTTCGTGTGAATGACGGCTGTTAATTGTACTTAATCAAGCTTTTTGTTTAAAAGAATCTAACCGCTTAAGGACTCTCAAGTGAATATCCGCAACGAGAAAGGTTACGGAGACCGTTTTCCTCCACGACAAAAACGTCCTCGACTTTTAAATAAAAAGGTGCGCCATTTATATCGACTAAGGTCTCAGGCTCAATGCAAATAGTCATCCCCTTTAGAAGTTCCTTGTCTTCGGACATCATCTCTGGTGAATTGATAAACGGGGCCTCGGCGATGCGCAGACCAATCCCATGTCCCATTGAAATAAGCGTTTCAGGTAGTTCCAGCTTTTTTAGGGTGCTATTGATGTTTTTTGCAATAGTTGAAATTTTCATACCTGGCTTGGCCTGGTCAATACCGAAACGGTAAGCCTCCAGAAGGCCATTCCACGCTTTTTGTACAGCAGCAGGTGGCTCGTTGATAAACCAGTGGCGCGCCATATCGCTGTGATATCCTCCGGGTCCTGTCACTCCAAAGTCAACTTCAACCGACATACCTCCCCACAGACGTTGCCCCTGTGCGTAAAAGGAGAAATCTCCCTGCGGCAGACGAGGATCTGTCAGCGCCTGGATTGGGAATACGCCAATCAGATTATGTGCGACCATCTCTCCGCAGTTTGCATGAATGGTCTTTGCCAGAATGCTCGCTATCTCATGGTCGATCATTCCCTCAGTGGCCTGGGACGTGGCGGTCGCAAAAGCCAGACTGAGAATCTCACTGGATGTTTCAAGCAATTGTATCTCTTCCAGTGTTTTTGTTTCCCTGATTTTCAATAGCTCATTGGCGACGGGGACAAACTCTACATCGGGCAACTCCTTTTTAAGAGCTTCGTAGACTTCAAAGTTGAGGAGTTCAACGCCGATGCGTTTTACGTTTTCACGACGGATTTCAGAAACAATCAGCTTTATCCATATGGGAAGATTTGCCCATATGGGGTTAAAGCAGGGAACAGCCAGCTGGCGCTTAATCCAGGGCCGATTCGGATCAGGTGATTCAATATCTTCTCCCAGGTAGCCAACAAAAAGCGTGCTCTCGGCCTGATCATCCACCAGCGCTAAAAACCATTCATAGCTGTCGGTTACAAATTGAGCCCTGAAATCTGTTGCGTAACGGATATTGTCATATCCCTGCAACAAGATATGATCGAGGTTTAATTCCTTCATCAATTGAGCGACTCGAATACGGCGATCACTTCGGAGCTTATTCCAGTCAATATTTGGGTAGGTTATCATAATATAATCTCCTATTTGTTTAATATTTACCAACTACCTGCAGAATCAGTAGTTGGAAGAGAACCTCAATAATGAGGCCTGTTTTCAGCAGAAGCAGCCCTTTTCCAACTTCCCGATATCTAAGTGAAGCTTCTCGTTGTAAGGATTTTCTTTTGAGGCATCAAAAACAGCTTCCCCTTCAAATACCGTCTTGAAAACCTCTGTTTCTGATATTTTTTCAGGAGAAATCTCAAACAGGTTTTGACCCAGGATAACAAAATCCGCCGACTTTCCGACTTCTATGGAACCTGTTTTGTCTGATCGTCCAAGCACCTGAGCACAATTCATCGTTAATATCTGAATTGCCTGCTCAAGGGTAATCCCCTTTCCCATAGGAGTGTCCGATGTTGAATCAATTATAGACAAATTGCTGGACGGTCTTTTACGGGTGATGTAGTTTTCCATTGCCTCAAGGGGTCTGGGGCTTGTTCCCACGGTATAATCACTCCCGGGAATGACTGTGGCACCTGCATCGACCAACCCTTTTACCGGGAAAAAATGGGGAATGATACGATCTCCCAGACGCCTGATGAATGACTCTGATCCAAAGTTGAACCAGGCAAAGCCCGTAGCGACTTCAGCAAAGACATTTAAGCTTGCAAACCTGGGCATATCTTCAGGCTGTACGACATAACAATGTGATATCGTATGGGGCGTATCGCTGTTACCATTGCGCTCCCGCACGATTTCGACGGCATCCAGCAACATTCGCACCGAACCGTCGGCAACTGCATGAGCGACAACCGGCAAATTCAAGCTATCCAGATGGGCGATTGTTTCGACGGTCTCCTCAAACGTCATATTCGTCCGTCCGCAGAGGTCTTCACCACAATCGATATCGCTGCAATCGGCGTAAGGCTCAAGTGAATAGCCGGACCCCGCTGCAACCGTGCCATCATGGTGCCACTTGATACCCAGTGGGTTTACATGCCGCGTCACATAATAGAATCGCTTGCCTGCCATGAATTCCCATAGACCGGGAACCGGATAAATATCATCTTTCCAGCTTGTGAATACATCCATCCATAAATGAAGGTTATACTTGAGATCCAATTCACGTAGCGCTTCCAGAGATGGAATCCGGCTATGCACCAGCTTGATCATGGTGAGGCCAAAGGAATTCATTCGCCTCGACTGCTCATAAAATGTTTCAACATGAAGACGATGCGAAGGGAGCGGCCAAGTGCGCATGATCAATGTCTGGGCACCATCAGACAATATTCCGGTGGGCTGTCCGCGTTCATCGCGCATTATAACACCATTGGTGGGATCAGCCGTTTCAAACGTAATTCCCGCCAGTTCCATGGCCAAAGAGTTCGCCATGATGATATGACCTTGAATATCCTGCAGTGCTACCGGACGATCAGGTATGAAGCTATCCAGCCAGGCGCAGCCTGGCTTTACACCGGCCTCTACAAACATTTCGTCAAACCAGCATCCGTTTCGGCCAATAATCCATTCCATGTCCGGGTTCTTCTCTGCATACTCTAAAATAATTGTTTTCAATTCATCCGGATACGGAGGCATCCCCTCTACGGTCAGCCAGCCCTGTTTCTCCTGAAGAGGGCCCATGTCCCAGTGCTGATGCATGTCTCCCATGCCCGGCATCACAAATTTACCTTCCAGATCGATGGTTTCTGTTTTTTCACCAATAAAAGAGCTGACATCAGCTTGACTGCCAACAGTGATAAACTTTCCGTTTTTTACTGCAAAAGCGTCAGCCCATGGTTGTTTCGGGTTGACTGTATAAACCACGCCATTCTTATAAACGGCATCTGCACTTATATTCTCTGAGTTTTTCACAGTATTAAAGGGATTGGTGATCGAGAATGACTCTCAAATCTGACTGGTATTTTCCGGCGATGACCGATGATTGACAGCCCTACGGCGTATTTTTACAAACTTTTCGTCAAGCAGGTCTATAAACTCCATTATGCCACCCGGAAAAAACAGAATAATGACGCACATCAGGGCGCCGATAATAGACAGACGCCAGGTTCCGGCCAGGCGGAAGTACTCGCTGGCTCCGGTGATGATAAAAGCACCGATAATTGCCCCGGGAAACCGTCCCAAGCCCCCCAACATTACCATGGCAAGGCCCATCAAAAAGGGTGTTATCCCTAGAAGAGCCGGTGAAATATCCCCGAGATGATGGACGTATACCCCGCCTGCGATGCCGGTTAAAAAGGAGGTCAAGGCAAAGACCTTCAGTTTCTCTTTGAGTTCGTTAATACCCAATGCTCTGGCAAAATCCCGTGAGTCACGCAGGGCCATAAAAGCCAGGCCATTTGAAGAGTGGATGGTCTTATAGACGATGATCAGGACAACGAAGAACAAACTAAAGTTGATGTAGTAGGAAATGATCGGCGTAATACCCTCAAATAGCGGTGGTATTTCGCTGAGTCCACGTATACCACCGGTAATATCCTGGAAAATAGAGAGTAGGGTGGGTAGCACCATGGCAAACATCAGCGACCAGAGAGCGATATAGATACCACTTAGTCTCAAAGAGGGCAATCCAACCAGGAGGAAAACAATGCCGGTGCTGCCCAAACCTCCAATAAGAATGCACAACCAGGGAGACCATCCAAAATACTTGGCCAGCATCCCGGAAATATATCCACCCAGGGCGAAAAAAGCCACATTACCCAGGGAAAGCGTTCCAGAGTAGCCTGCAATCAAATTCCAGTTGGTTGCGACAACAGCCCAGAAAAAAAACATATTAAAAATATGCATCAGGTAGTCGTTGCCGTGTAACAACGGATAAAGGGCTAAAAAAACCAGGAAAACATAAAATATGATCTTTTTCCATGTAAATGAATTGCCCATAGATTGACTGCTCCTTCCCAGTCTGTCGGGTTAGTCTGTTCGTCCCCCAAGAAGACCCTGGGGTCTGACTAAAAGTACCAATAAAAAAATGACTGTCCAAATGGGAAATACCCACATGGTGCCGATATACAGCATTGTCAGTGCTTCTATAATGCCTAAAATAAGGGCCGCGTAAAAAGCCCCAGGCACACTGCCCCAACCACCTAAAACAATAATAACAAAACCCTTGGTCGCCCAGTCCCAGCCAATAGACGGCGAAACAGAAAGCTTGGTTGCCAGTAAAATACCACTGAAACCAGTAACTGCCATTGCCAGTGCAAATGTGTGGCTGAAAGTCCTGTGCAAATTTATTCCGACAATCCTGGCGCCATCCATATCCTGGGCTACGGCTCGCATGGCCTGGCCAAACCAGGATTTTTTTAAGAAATAGATAAAAATCAGAAAGAAGATGACAATAATCACCAGCAGGATGATGTCATGCTTTTGCATTCGAAAATATCCAAACTTTATCCGACCACTCATAAACTTGGGTATGCTTTTGAACCGGGGGCCAAATACCTGCAGTAGTGTATTTTCGATGAGAATGCCGGCCCCGAGTGTAAAAATCACGGTCGACATCTCCCAATCTGGTTTTCGAAGCAGGGGCTTAATGGTCGCAAGATAGAGGATCAAACCGAAAAAATACATGACTACGCATGACAAAATAATGGCTGGAACGAGTCCGATCCCCATATTAGTTAGTAAGGCCCAGGCAAAATAGCCACCCATGAGTGCCATCAGCCCATGGGCAAAGTTGAAAATGCGGACAACGCCGTAGACAATCGTCAATCCCAACGCCATGGCCGCGTACAGTGACCCTGATACAAGACCTGTAAGAATCGCATCTATTAAAGCTTTCATAATAAGTGTTTTGCAAGGTTACAAGTCTGTTTAAAGGCAAAAATACTGACATGGCCGCCCTTTTGAAGGCAGCCACTCAACTACATATTAATATAGACAAATCGTTTTTGTAAGGGACCGCCACCTGTATAGAAGCCGGTCCTCCAGTTTTATCCGTTATTTTATCCAGGGTTGTTTCTGATAACTTCCCTTCTTAAACCTGGCCGGCTCAATGGGTACATGCTGTTGATTCTGGATCTGATAGTAAGCAATCGGCAATAGATATTCCCCCATCAATACCGACAGATCATCGGGTTTGAAGACGTAAGAACCGGAAGCCCCGTCAAAAACAGACTCTTTGATAAGTGATACAACTCTTGAATAACACTCCACACATCCTGCCCGTTCGACGGCCTGAGCCCATATTCCAAATCCATCATAGGTATACATCGCACCATTTCCGACGGGGTCCTGCTTATATTTAGCGATGTAGCGCTTTTTAAACTCTCTATATTGCTTTGTTTCAAGTTCAAGTGGGCTGGTTGACCAAATGACACCTTCCGCATTTTTGCCTGCCAACTCAAGAAACTCCGGGACAGCAGGTACGTAGTACATTACAATCAACGCCTCCGGACCGTCGCTCCCGAAGTAATCTCTCAACTGATTCATGAATGCCGCGGCATCGTTACCGGCAAAATTGAACATGGTAATATAGGCCGGTTGGAGATCATCGATCTTGGAAATAAGCGGACCCCATTTATCACCATATCCCATTGGATACTTTTCATAATGCACAACATCGTACCCCTTTTCCTTGGCATCTTTATTAAATGCCTCAGCCGGGTAAGTCATAACCGGATGATCGATGCTGATCGTCATAACTTTCTTATTGGGCGCTTTCCACCCCATTTTTTCTGGTATGCTCAACGTTTTGATAAAGTCTTTGCCAAATACACTGTTCAGAAATCCAAATTGCAGGCAATTGGAAAATTTATCCAGATTCTTGGCGGTCATCTCAGCCAGATCGTCACGGAACGGTGCGTAAAGATATGGAATCCCTGTGGGGCCATAAACAGTCAGGGCCGTAGATCCAACCGCCTGATAATAAGTTATGACGGCATCAACCTTTGAACCCAGTAAACGCTTGGCAACCGACGTGACATTTTCTGACGACATATCGGCCGTATCACCAAAAAGCACTTCCACTTTTCGGCCTAATAGGCCGCCTTTTTCGTTTGCTCTTTCCATGGCCAGCTCAAGGCCCTTCTTCATCTCTACTCCGTCTCCGGCATAGGGCCCTGTCAGCGGCATGGGTCCACCAATCTTGATAGGCGCTTTTGCCAATGCCGTACCCCAGATAAAGATAGCAGCGATAACCAGAATGAATTTAGAAATAGATCTGTGGTTCATAACTCCTCCTCACTAAAATTATTTACAAAAAGGTGAATCAACGATTACCAGAAAGATTTATTTAAAAATAGGCTTTTTCAATTTCTGCTTTATCGATATCATCACTCTGCCGCTCCATTACAATCCGGCCTTTGCGCAGCAGGTACACACGGTCGGCCACACTGAGCGGATAGTCTACCTCCTGCTCCACAATTAAAATGCTGAAATTGCCCCTGCTTTTTATCACTTTTACAGCGTTAAACACTGTTTGTTTCATTATAGGGGACAATCCAATGGAAGGCTCATCGATTAAAAGCATCGAAGCGTTGCTCATCAGCCCACGGCCAACGGCTACCATGCGGGCCTCCCCGCCGCTCATTGTTGATACCATCTGCGTTTTCCGTTCGGCGAGACGTGGAAAAAGCGAGAACACGATCTCCAGGTTCTCCTTTATCTTTTTTCGAGCCGATCGATTATAGGCACCTAAATTTAAGTTTTCCAGTACCGTCATTTCCGGAAAAAGATTTCGATCTTCTGAAATCAAGGCCATCCCCATTGCCACAATTTTATCGCTTGGCATATTGCTGATCTCGGATTCATTAAAACGAATCGACCCGGAAGTGGGTGGATGAAGACCGGCAATGGTTTTCAGCAATGTCGATTTTCCATGGCCATTGGGACCAAAGAGGGCGACAACCTCGTTTGGCTTGACTGACAACGAAGTGTCACGAAGGACTTGCATCTCGCCATAAAAACTGTTCACATCCTGAAGTGCCAATGCCGTTTTCTCATGACTGCTCATTGTTATTCCTCCACCTTTCCGAGATAGCATTCGATAACCTGCTGATCTTCAAAGACTCCCTCTGGCGAACCTGTGTAGATCACTGTACCATTGTCCAGCACCAGCATGTGATCTGATATTTCAATCAGGGTGTCCAGGATATGCTCAATCATGATGATGGTTATGCCTCCTTTCCCACTAATTTTTCGTATGACTTGAAGGAAATCTTCAATTTCATTCATGGCTAACCCAGCAAGTGGTTCATCCAACATCAGCAATTTGCAGTCTGTTGCCAGGCAAGCGGCCAACATAACCATCTTGGTAGTATACAGATCCAGATGACTGGCCTCCGTATCGCGATACTCATTAAGTCCTAGAAGCTCGATTGTCTCTTCGATAATACCCTTGCTTGCTTTGAAATCTTTTCGGCCAAAAGTCGAACCCACACGAATATTATCGTAAACGGTAAGTGTCTTGAATGTAGTGGGAACCTGGAATGTACGCACCAGGCCTCGGTGGCAAACCTGGTGAGAATTCAGCCGGGTGATATCTTCTCCGTTAAAATCAATTTTGCCAGCAGACAGCGGGTAGTGGCCTGCAATCACGTTAAAAAGAGTGGATTTCCCAGCCCCATTAGGTCCGGCAATGCCAAGAATTTTGCCCTTCTCAACTGTCAAATCAACATTTTGTAACGCATTCAGGCTTCCGAATGATTTGCAGAGATCTTTGGTTTCGAGAATCATGGATCAACCTTATCTTGATATTTATTTAATCCAATGAGTTTTATGTTTCTTCCCGGTGCGCGCTGTGCGAGCTTCCGACAAAATACAAAGCATTTCAAATAGAAGACCAGCAACCAGGTTTGCAGAAATTTCGTTCGAATCATGGGGCGGACACAGTTCCGCTATATCTGCGCCGACAACATCCATCCCCCGAATTCCCCGAATAATATCCCTCACCTGCAAACTGGTCAGACCAAAGGGCTCCGGCAATGTGGTCCCTGGCATATAAGCTGGATCAAGGGCATCGGTGTCCAGCGAAATGTAAACCGGTCCTTTCCCCAGAATTTTTCTGGCTTCTTCCACGATGGACTTGGCACCACGTTCGTGAACCTCATCTGCTGTAATCACTTTCATGCCGGTATCGTACGAAAAATCCCAGATGATTGATGCACGGCCTCGTATCCCGATTTGAATAGTTCGTTCAGGGTCAACGACACCATCCAAGACGGCTTTTCTGAACACAGAATTGTCATTGTGATCGTCTCCACCGTGGGGGGTTCCACCGGTATCGGCATGGGCATCGAGATGAATCAGCCCCACCGGTTCGTCGCGGCCCAATGCCTTTAAGATCGGATGGGACATGGTGTGTTCCCCACCTACGGACAAGGTTGCAACGTCAGCGTTCTTCAATTTGGTATAGGTTTCATAGATATCCCCGATTCGTTCTTTGGCTGAATAGCTGGTGAATTCTACGTCTCCATAGTCAATGATTCGGCAAAGTTCGTATGGAATGCAATTGGTCATCTGGTGCACTGGACCGTGGATATGCGACCATTTTCTAGCAGCTGCAGGACCGTGGCGGGTTCCCGACCAGTGTGGGGCACCCTGGTCCATCGGTACGCCCACAATGGCAATATCAACATCATCCAGCTCTTTTTTATGGGGTGCCTGAAAAAACCCCTGGTGTTTCAGGAAACCCTCCGCCACGATATTATATCCCTCTTCCGCTGATCGATATAGAAAAGACCTGACAGCTTTATCAGAAACGTCAAAAATATCTTCAGAACTCAGTTTTTGATATTTGCTCAGTTTTTTTTGGCTGATTTTTCCCACTGTATTGACCCCTCATTAATTCATTGTAACAAATCACCACTTCGCCTAAACCATATTTTATCGTTTCGTTTAATTTTACATTGGTTTTAACCAGATAGATAATCCTCTGCAATGGCACATACCCCTTCAATCACTTCTCCAGTGAGTGCTATGGCGGCTTCTGTCTCTTTACGGGTGTGCGCCCAGCCCATATAGGTAAATCCACGAGCAAGAAAGAAGGCAGGCAGGTATTCCAGCTCCTCGTCTGAAAGATCGCGAACAGTACGATAACCTTCAAGTAAGGCCCCAAACAGATCGTCAAAATAATCCTCTCCAAGATGAAAAAACAGTGTGGTTGCCAGATCGAACAGATACCATCCAAATCCCGAATCATCAAAATCGATCAATCGCATACCATCATCAGAAACAAGTAGATTTTCCGGAAGAAAATCTGCATGAATCAGCCCATACCGATCGCTGTTTTTTCCAAACGACTCCAATTGAGTTTTGAGTTTGGCCTGGGCTTTAGAAATCAATTCCTTCTGGCTATCTGTTAAGGGTTCCAACTCCCAGAACCGTCCCCACACCGGATTATCGCCTGCCAATCCGTCTATATCCCATGCATGACGTTCAAAACCGTCCGGTTGTTTCCAGCTGCTGCTGAAAGCGTGCAACTTCGCCATTTGTTGACCCAATAGCTTATAGTCTCTTATCATAATTTCTTTTTCGGCCACTCGCTCACCTTCAATATCCCCAAGCGGTTTTCCATCAACCCATCCGAAAAGGTCACATTGGTGGGGAATCGGGAGATCGTCACAGCTGACTATCTGGATTAGTTTATTCTCTGCGGTCGGGATGACTGGAGGTGTACTGATCCCACTGTCTGCCAGAGCTTTCATCCAGGTAAGTTCAGAAATTAAAGCAGCATCGGTATGGTAATTAGCACGATGAATGCGCAGCACATATTTTTTAGCAGATGATACCTCTTTCACACTGAAGACGGCATTCTCTCTGTGTTTAATCAATTCGATTTCAACGGGATCGGACAAGTTCCAGAACCTGACGGCTTCGCGTGCCAGTATCGAAAATTTCTCTGCCTGTTGATCAGGCGTCAGACTGTAAAAATCACTCATCTCCTTTTTCCTATTTTTGAGGTTCATGGGTTGACAAATTGAGATCAAGGGCAGAATCGTTTTTCGTGTCAGCGTGGGCATATGGGAAAATAGCCAGAATATCATCGTCCTTCAATTGACTGTCCAACTTGTGTGGCATGCTGTTGTAATGCTGTCCGTTAACTAGAATTCTGACCCGCGGGTTTATCTCATCTCCGTAATTGATATAAAGCTCTTTCTGGAACTTTTTGCCATATTGATCGGCCAGCTTCCGGATAACGCCTCGAATCGTGATCGCATCCACTTCCACTTCAATGATACTTTCCGCTTCCAGAGCGTCTCTGATGGAATAAAATGCTTTTACTTTAATTTTCATGTGAAATAAATTTACAAAGCTTTAGTTATCATTAACGAAACAGAAATTGACAGCAGGATCGATTCTGATACCATGCATTCTCATTCAAACATTCGGCAAGGACCTTAATTCTCTTGCCCTTTTACCCTGGATAAAGCCTTTTCAATGTGATCCCGGGCTGCTATAAGATCTGCCAGATCACCGCTGAGAAAAACTCGGCCTGAAGCGCCAATCTCTCGCACCTCCACAAGGTTTATACTCGGCACCGCTTTTTCCGCTTCATTAGCTGCGAGCAGGGAAAACAGCGCAGGACTCATTTCGTAGAGCAGCAGACTTTCTCCAGGTGTTATCAGGGACCCCCTGCGTGTCCGATTGATCAAAACGGCGTGTTGATCGGTCACATTTTCAATGATATCGGTGAACAGCGTTTTTGGTTTTAGTTGATCGGTCGCCTTAGCCCCCAACCCCTTGAGAATCGCTTCCCCTGCTTTCTTCAGGTCAGTCGGAGAGTCGCTGTGCAGCTCAAGAATACCAAATTGCCTTTCAACGAACAGCAGTCCCGGTTCAACAGATGAAATGGATTTCATTGCCAGGTCAGCCACGCGATGTATGGCCATTCCAGGGGCAATTTCTATGATCAGGGAGTTACCACCCGCAAGTGGCAGATATCCCCGACCGGTTGTTGGAGAACCTAAAAAGGCAGCAAGCTGAATTTGGAGATTCTCAATGGGTAAATAAACTCGTAACTGTGCCATTTAGTGATCCTTCGCTATTTTTTTTATAACGCCATTTAAGCCTTTGAATTGACCCCTATGGGAAGCGGACCCAGGAAAGGCTGCATTGTTGCTATTTTTTAACGGTCGCAAAGAACTTGGTGACATCAGCGTGGGGACGTGGAATAACGTGTACAGAGACAACCTCCCCAACACTGGCAGCAGCTTCCGCTCCGGCTTCAACAGCAGCCTTAACCGCTCCAACGTCGCCATTGACGGTCACCGCTACCAATCCGGCACCTACCTCTTCACGCCCCAAAATTGTGACATTGGCAGCCTTCACCATCGCATCTGCTGCGACGAAAGCCGATACATAACCTTTGGTTTCAATCATTCCTATTGCATTTGACATTTTGCTTCTCCTGACAGTTTTCTTAAAAGGGTTTAATTGTCCTTCAGTACAGCCCCACCGGGGCTGTCATCATCGAGGACAGCGACAATAAGACACTCACACATGGGACTTTGCTTCTTGTGACCTTTGACAGCGGATCCACCGGTAACATACAGTACCCGCTCTCCTTCACAACAACCGATGGGGTCCCAGGCAACCTCCCGGGCCCCAGCGGGGAGGCGTTGAATTTCAACCAGGGCACCCTGAGGAAGTTCATCCAGCCTTTTGGTTGCCCAAACCTGTCCGACGACTTTGGCCATTTTCATTGTTTTTCCTTTTCAATTATGATGTTCACCTGGCGGGCTTTTTCTTTTCCAAGGGGAGTTAAGACAACGTGTTTTCCAAGAACGAGGTGGTTGATACCATCCTTGGACAGGGCATTGATCAGGTTTTCGCCGACGACCCCTTTTTCGAGATGGTTCGTTATTCTCTCTGCTTTCGTGCCCACCTGGTCCTTTGCCCCCTGTGTCTCAGTGTTCAAACGAAATTTCCAGATTCCTTTTTCAACAGCTGTCCAGGTCGCTTCATTTTTTGAAAGCACCAGCAGATATTTGACGAACCGTTTCAGTTCGTCATCAGTGGTGATTGTCACCTCATCGAGAATGGGTTTTCCAGTATATGAAGGTGGCTTTGGTTCAACCGGCTTTGACGCCACTTGTTTCGGCTCACCCCGTTGCTGTTGATTTGGAACCGTGCCTCTGACAACTTCAGAGATCACTTCACGAACCAGGTTTTGTATCAGCGTGCGATCAATGTTTCCGCTCATTTCCCCAACCTCCTTAACACACCTTCAGCCGCATCGGCCGCCATGCGAATATCGGAATCGGTTCCCGACAGATACAATCGACCGGCGGCTCCCATCATCCGACATTCAATGATTTTCACATCAGCTGCTTTTTCCGCTTCATTTGCGGCCAAAAATGCGTACGCCGCCGGGGCACATTCCAGAACAAAAACCGTCTCCCCCGGCAGACAGAGATAACCGGAACGGTTCCGATTGATCATAAACGAATGGTATGGATCAACCCGTGATATAATAGCGGTTTCTGTAATTTCAGGCGGCATCGCATCTGATTCTTCCGCCCCCATCTCCGCCAGTATTTCAGAGGCCGCCGCTTTGACAGATGCCGTCGAACGAGAATGCAGCTCCAGATACCCGAACTGACGTTCTACGACGAGGATTCCCGGACGGACATCCACTTTTTTCAGGGCGATATCAAGCAACCCCTCGACAGCAAGTCCGGGCGCCACTTCGATAATAACCGCAGACATTTCTGAACGGGGCAAAAACCCTCGTACAATATAGCTTAAATAGCTCATAGTACGGGGTTGTAGTTGATCTATAAAAATATACGATCGTAGGGTAGCCATGTTTATATCGTTTGTTAACCTGTTTTACTACCTGTTGTGAATCCATGCTGGATATCTTCTAGACGGATGATCCGGATTTCAGTATCTGACGCAGCTCTTCCGTAACCATCTCCTTTATCATAGCCCTCAGTTCGTCGATATCCCCATGACGGTTTAAGGGATTCTCTGGACCACCATCGGTGACTTGATTATTTTCCATCTCTTCCATCAGCGTAGCCATCGCGCTACCAATATCCCCCATCACCTCTGAGGGATCTTTGTTGTACGCGACATTGGTCCACTGGATCAGGTGCTTGGGCCCGACGTTTTCATAAACAGAACTACGACCAAAAAAACCGGTACCGATAACAGCCCCGGGAATTAGATTCGTATCGAAACCACTGGAACCGGTTACACCTCGGGAATTGACAGATATCCGGCAAACCGGCAACGCATTGCCATAACGGGCAATGACATCAGGGTCCTTGGCATGAACCACTGCGGAGTGACCCTTTCCCTGCATATCCAGCATAGCCAGCGCGGATCGGATGCCAGCCTTGACACCACCATCGATTTTCAAAAAGCCAAGCAGTGGAAACATCTTCTCCTTACTGATCGGTTCGTCATAGCCGATTGTAAAAATTTCAATTATCAACAACTTCGTGCCAACCGGGATCTGGATGCCGGACTTTTCTGATATCCATTCAGCACTTTTGCCGATGGCCTTCGGGTTCATTTTACCCTCCGGAAAGAGAAAAGCGCGTACCTTGCTGATATCGTCAGCGTCAACAATGTGATAGGCGGCATGTTCGGCCATTTCACCCAGCAATCGGGTGGCTATCACACGATCAGCGATGACCACGGATTCCGTCGTACAGGGTAGACTGTTATCAAATCCAGCACTGCTGCTGATTCTCTCAGCTGTTTTCGAAATATCGGCTGTTTCATGAACGTAACAGGCGACATTTCCCGGGCCGACACCAATGGCCGGATTGCTTGAACTATAGGCCGCACGAACCATGGCCGGGCCGCCGGTGGCAAGGATCAGAGAGGTCCGATCCGATTTCATCAATTTGTTTACCAGGGGCACACTCGGTTGCTGAAGGCTCTGAATCAATCCCTTTGGCGCACCCGCTGTGACAGCTGTTTTTTCCAGATAGTCGGCAATGTGGTTACTGCAGTCTTTTGCGCCCGGGTGTGGACAAAGGATAATAGCATTGCGCGACAGCAAGGTGCAAAACACTTTGTAAATTACTGTCGATACTGGGTTCGTAGAAGGAATGAGCCCGATGATAACGCCTGCCGGTTTAGGAAAGCTGATGATCTTCTTTTCATGATCGATTTTGGGATCGATATACGCACCGGCACCGTCTTCGATACACATTAAAGTGTTTTTGTGTTTCAGCATCTTGCTTCCAACATCACCAAAGCCGGTTTCGCGAACCGCCCATTCAGCGTAAAACTCTGATTTTTCGATGGCTGCGGCTGCAACTGCATTAACGATTTGCTCAACCCGCTTCTTGCTGAAAGTGCGGTAGATCTTTGCAGCATGATGCGCATTGTCGAATAGTTCTATCTCTTCTGCAGAAGGCGTCGCATTCAGTTGTGCAGTCATGGCATTCTTTTTAAGCAGTTTGGTTTGTGTGGTTCTTGAATCAAAATGACAATTCTTTTTGATGCCTGAAGCCTGTTCAGGCATCACATTCGTTCTATTTTTATCTTGTGTTCCCGCGCGATATCCCGGGCCAAAGGTGTAATCACGATATTGCCGGCGGCCTGAATACAGCGGCAGCCTTTTTCCAAGGCTTTTAAAAGTAGCTGCTCGGTAACGATCCCCTGATCGATCTGCATGGTCGCTGTCCCCGATTGAATATCGACAGGTGCCTCTTTTCCGGCTGTTTTCACCGCTTCGGGCAGAACCTTGTCCAGCGCTTCTATGGTCTGATCGACGTTCTCTTTGGAGAAGATTAACGGTGGTCTGATCTTCAGTACATTGCCAAACCGCCCGGTAGCACCCATCAATACGCCGGCATTTTTCATGGCATCCGGAACCAGGCGTGTGATGTCATTGGCCGGTTCCTTGGATTTTCGGTCATGTACCAGTTCAATACCGAGAAACAACCCCATTCCATGGATATGACCGATAATCGGATACTTCTCTGCAAGCACTTCCAGGCGTTTTCTGAAATATGCCCCTACCTCGGCACAGTTCTGCACCAGCTTCTGATCGAGACATTCATCCAGAACAGCCATACCTACAGCAGCAGAGACCGGATTACCGGCGAAGGTATTGAAATAAACCTGCGACTCGGTGAACTTCTCAATGATCTCCTTGCTGGTTACTACAGCAGCTACAGGGTGACCGTCGCCCATGGGTTTGCCCAGAACGACAATATCGGGAACAACACCATAATTCTCAAACCCCCACCAGGTGCCTGTTCGACACAATCCAGGCTGGACCTCGTCCGCAATACATAAACCACCTGCTGAATGGATTTTGTCGTAGACTCGTCGAAAGTACTCTTCAGGAGCACAAAGGGAACCCTGGGAATCAAATATCATGTCGCACATAAAGGCCGCAGTACCATGACCGTTTTTTTCCAGATCATCGATGGCCTCATCTACCAGATCGGCATAACGTCTGCCCAGATCGTTATGCTCCCCCTCACGGAACGGACCGCGATATGTGTTTGGCGGTTCGACGGTTTTTATAAAATCCGGGCGAAGGTTTGCCGGATAAAGCGCAGTGGACATCTGTGTAATCAGGGTTGAATTTCCATGATAGGAACTCTCCATAACGATAGCGCCATGCTTGCCGGATACACTTCTGGCAATCCTCATTGCCAGCTCATTTGCTTCGGTACCGGTGCAGGTGAAGAGACATACCTCAAGAGGAGCCGGCATCAGACCGGACAGCTTTTCAGCATAATCAATGACATTTTTATGCAGATACCGCGTGTGGGTGTTCAGTTGCCTGGCCTGGGCAATTAGTGCTTCGACGACATTCGGGTTACAGTGTCCCACAGAGGCTACATTGTTATAACAATCCAGGTATTTATTCCCAAGGTCGTCATAGAGCCAGACCCCTTCACCTCGTACAATATTAATGGGATCATGATAGAAAAGAATGCTGCCGCCAAGGTGATCCTGGCGGCGCTTGATCATCTCCAGGTTGCGCACATCGCCGTATTGGGACACATCGGTAAAAACTGCATCCATCTGGGCCGGGCGTTCACGCTGCTCTGGTGTATTGGTCATATTTCAAATGTCGTTTCAAAGATGCAAAGATGTGGTTTGTTCGTCGGTTGGTCTATTACAATTATGACGCCAAAACTGGGATTTTATTGAATAGTTCCGTATATACAGTATGTTAAAAAATATTTCAGAGCTTGGGTTTTCAAAACGTCTAATATATGATTATACTGTTATTAGACATTTGTTAGACGTTATTTAGACAGTTTCCGATTCGGAGAGTTGAATACTAAACCTGATCAGCCCGGCTTCATGTGCCGGCGTCAATTTTTTACAACTGAAATTAAAACCGGCTCAACACCCTGGGAAAAAGGAGACTAAAAGCATGCAGACAAAACTGAGCAACGCTGAAATAGATTCCTGGAAAAAACAGTACAGTGGTTTGCTGGACGCCATTAATATCGGTTTCATGCTCTGCGATCCCTTTTACCTGTTTTATGATGTCAGCCAGACCTTTTTGCAGATGGTCGGGGCAAATGCAGAAGAGTATGTCGGGCATTATGTACAGGACTATTTTTCACCTGAGGAATTTCAGCAATTATATGAAATTGTTGAACTATTAGAAATCGAACTGAAGAAAAACAAATCCATAGACGAAAAGAAATATTATCAATTTGAATGGTATTGGTATCATCATCAAACCCGGGAAAAGATTCCGATGTTGTTTACGGGGGCTGTCAATACAAACGCAGAAGGTGAGCACATATCCACATATGTAACCTGCACAGATCTACGGGTCCAAAAACAAATTCAGGCAGAACTGCAACAGGGTAAGCAAATGCTTGAAACCATCCTGTTTGGCATCGGAGACTGTGTTACCATATATGGCCCTACCGGGGCAAAACTGCTTTCTAATCCGCAAGGCGCAGAAATAAAAGGAAGCAGTCAGGACGCGCTACTGCATTTAAAAGCCGGGAACAGAAAAATTATTGAACTGAATGTTTTAGGCGAATTGCGAAAATTCGAAGGAAAGATTGAAGCAATCAGCAATAGTAGGGGCAAAACACTTGCCTATGCTGAAATACTGAAAGACATTACGGACCATTTGAAATTGGAAAAACAAGAACAGGAACTAAAGCAGATTCGACAGGAAATGAATCGCCTGAATCTTGGTTTTAAGATTGTGGGCGACAGTCGGCAAATGAGGAATATCTTTGACCTGATCCTGCGATGTGCTGCCGTGGACTCATCCATCCTGATTCTTGGAGAGACCGGGGTAGGCAAAGAACTGGTGGCGAGGGCCATTCATAGTGAGAGTGACCGTAAAAACAAACCTTTTATTGCCATAAACTGTGGTGCCCTGCCTGAAACACTTCTGGAGTCCGAACTATTCGGCCATAAAAAGGGTGCCTTTACCGGAGCGACGGCAGATCACATCGGGTTGTTTCGGCAGGCAGACGGAGGAACACTGTTTCTGGATGAGGTTGGAGATCTGAGTCCCGTGTTGCAGGTAAAACTGTTAAGGGTTCTGCAGGAAAGAGAAGTCAGACCGGTTGGTGGAGATAAAACATTCCCAATTGATGTCAGGGTCATATCGGCAACTCATCAGGATTTGGAACAGTTGGCCAATCAAGGAAAATATCGCAGGGATTTTTACTATCGTCTGGCCGTTATTCCGATTGTCATACCTCCTTTACGACAACGGATGGATGATATTATCCCTCTTGCCAGGCATTTCATTGCCAAACATTCAAGCCGTAACAAGCAGTCAAAAAAGGTCCTCAATCTGGCCAGCCAGCAAATACTGCTGGATTACAACTGGCCGGGAAATGTGCGTGAACTGGAAAACTGTATTGAACATGCACTGGCAATGTCCAATGGCTCAACTCTGGAGCCGGACGATTTCCCATCGAAAGTCTTTTACCCCAAGAGCGAAAACGCAGTTGTCGGCAACACTGAAATAGAAAGGAACACGGTAGCTCAAAATCAGGCAGCTTTACCCAAGGCATCCATTGATCCGGAATTCGGCCTAAAACCGTGGGAGCTGGAAGAAAAAGAAGATATCGAAAAAGCGCTCATCCGGAACAAGGGAAAACGAAATCTGACAGCAAAAGACCTGGGGGTTTGTCGGGCCACCCTTTATCGGAAAATGCGCTTGTATCGGGTGAACATTTAAATATTGATTCCCATACGTTTTCGGGTGTTGTACATCAGATACATCAAGTCCAAGGCGACAAATGTTGCCAGGTTCACGGTGGGTTGGGCAGGACCGTCATAGTTGGGTGCCACTTCAACAATATCTGCCCCAACCACATTCAAACCGTCCAACTCAAACAGTAACCGTCTGACAAAATATGCATCCGGCCCTCCCGGAACTGGGGTTCCGGTAGCCGGTGCCACGGCGCCATCAAACGCATCAATGTCAAACGTAATATATACCGGCGTATCTCCAGTTACTTTTTTAATTGCCTTTGCCAGTTTAACCGGCCCCATCTCTATCGCTTTAAACGCATCAATGATATGATAACCATGCTCATTCGGAGCAAGGGTTCGCTGAAACACTTGCACCGACTTGCCGGTATCGACACGACCTTCCCGCGCCAAATCCGAGCTGAATGTTCCATGGCACACTACACCGATTGTTTCACTGTCTGCTGAATCCTGGTGAGAATCAAAGTGAAGAATGGCCAGTTTTCCATATTTAGCAGAAGCTGCTCTGACAAATCCGTAGGGTATTGTATGATCTCCCCCTAAAGCCAAGGTGAAAGCCCCCAATTTGTAAATGCGATCAGCATGGCTGCTTGTTCTCTCCAGCATCCTTTCTGTGGCTCCTGAGCCACAGAATCCGCTTAAATCGCCATAATCAATCATCTTACACTCATTCTGAATATCATAGTCCCATGGATAAACTGTATTGTATTCAATAGCATATTTTGAATTGTCCCGCATGGCTCGCGGAGCGAATCTGGCTCCAGGCCGATTACTTGCTCCCATGTCAAACGGAACGCCAACAGCTACAATATCGGCTTTTTTAATATCCTTCGCCTGCTGAGAATGGGGATATTCGCACCAGGTTGGGATACCGGCGTAGGGTGTAAATCGATCAAAGGTAGACTCAGTCGGTTCAAAGATGTCTGTATCTGACATGACTACTCTCCATTATATCTTATTGAAAATTGTTCCTTCAAGGTGCCTGTATAACCGGATCATACGACTGGTTTTAAATTGCAAATGATATACCAGAATGTAAAAAAAAAG
>JABGPJ010000138.1 GCA_018645005.1 Deltaproteobacteria bacterium
CTAGCGCCAATTTAGGTAGCAATTTAATCAAATAATCTTGAAATAACAGGATTAATCTGTCATTGTGACAACCAATTGCTACTTATAGCCTTTTATCAATCTGAAGACACCCACTTAGTGTTATAATCGAATGGAGATAAAGAAATGAATACAATTATTGCTTTTGTCATAGCCATAATATTTGCTAGAAAAAGGCCCTTAATAGGTTCTATTGTCGGTTGCCTGACAATTTCTGGTAAATTTTTATATTTTAATTCTTTCACATGGACTCATTTTTTCAATGAAGTCTGGTTGGGGTTTATTATGTGTTTTGTTTTCTCATTCTTAGCGTTTTTTGTTTTGGCTGGTACAAAGGGTGGAAATCATAATACAGGACCAAGTTTCATGGCAGGTGCAGGAGGTGGCAGAGGTGGTGCTCCTCCAGGTGGCATTATTCAATCTGATGAAGAAATACAAAGAAATAAACGAAAATAAAAAATTATAAAAGTTTACAGACCGACCGCCATCGCGCTTTGGGTTGCCTGAAGAACAGTGTTTAAATCAAGTAGCTGCTGTTACAAAATCCTGTGCAGGCGGCGGTTGAAACTAGTGTTATGAGAAAAAAAAGATTACATGAGCTTACCTAAATTCAATGATTTTTTAGAGAGTATAGTTGCTTTTGTTGATATCTTAGGTTTCGACAAAAGAATTCAGTCTATTGATACAAAGGAGGAGTTTAACTTCTCTGAACTAATTCATAGAGTTGATCCGGATATCGTCACCGGGTGGAACGTGATCGATTTTGATCTGAAAGTAATACGAGATCGATATCAGGCCAACCGCATCCCATTTATCATCGGACGTTCCAAAGACACTTGTTATTATCGGGAGGGAAGCAGCTGGGGAGGCAGCCGGGTAACCATTTTCGGGCGACAGGTCGTCGATGCCATGCATTTAGTGCGCAATACCCAGGCTCAATATGACGATTATCGTTTGGAAACCGTCGCCCAGGCCATTTTGGGTCGAGGCAAATTATTGGCGGCGGACGACGAAGCCGATATAGTCAGTAAAATAGAGACCGCATATGCTGAGGATCGAGACTTATTTGCTGCATACTGTTTGGAGGATGCCCGCCTGGTAATTGATATCCTGGCAAAGGAAGATCTGATTCGCCTGTCTCTTCGTCGTTGCATATTAACGGGATTATCGCTGGAAAACGCCTGGGGAAGTGTGGCTGCATTCGAGTTTTTATATCTCAGTGAACTTTATAAGAAACATATCGTGGCATCACCCGTTGGTAAAAAATCTGAGTTGAGGGTAAATGTGCCAGGCGGCTATGTGTTCCCACCCATCGTCGGCATTCATGACCAGATATTTGTTTTTGATTTTAAAAGTCTCTATCCCTCAATCATTCGCACCTTCAACATCGATCCCCTGGCCTTAACGTCGGCTGAAACCCTTTCGGACCCTGAGGTCATTGTCGCCCTGAACGGCGCCAGGTTTGACAAAAAGAGAGGCATTCTACCAGGAATGCTTGATATTTTTTTCGAGCGGCGAGCTGCAGCTAAAAATGAAGGGAACCATTTGGCCTCCTACACTTACAAAATCGTCATGAATTCTTTTTATGGCGTTTTGGGCACTGGATCCTGTCGCTTTGCATCCGGGCAGTTAGCTGGCGCGATCACCCATACCGGTCACTATTTAGTGAAATGGTGCCGGGATCTTTTCCATGAAAAGGGATGGACGGTGCTCTATGGCGATACCGATTCTTTGTTCGTAGATTTACATGCATCGGATCAATTGTCGGCTGAACAGGCTTTGGAAAAGGGAACGGAAATTTGCCAACTGGTTAATCATGAGTTGGCCAAACATCTGGAAGCTGAATTTGGTGTTCATTCACGTCTGGAACTGGAATTTGAAAAACTCTATAAGAAGTTGCTCTTACCGCCTTCCAGAGGGAGTGAATCACGGGGACGAGCCAAGGGATATGCGGGAATGCTGCTGACCCTATTATTTAATGATTCACCCGCAGCCAAAATAGAGCAGTTTATTCTCAATTTGGTGGACCAGGTGCGATCCGGCCAGAAAGATGATGAACTTGTCTATCGCAAAGCCCTCCGCAAACCGGTTGAAGCCTACACGAAAACAACACCCCCCCATGTCAAAGCCGCACGTCTACTGCCGAATCCCTCCGGAGTCATTCATTATGTGATGACGATCCGCGGTCCGCAACCTGTCGGATATCAGACCGATTTCGTGGATTATGACCACTACATTAACAAACAGATCAAACCGATTGTCGAAACAATCGCCCCTTTCTGTGATATTAATATACATAAAGCATTCGCAGGGGACCAACTTTCGTTTTGATGCTGGAGCCCGATATGAATGCCGATGAAAAACAGCTCAAAAGCCATCGGTCCATGCCTACGCCTGAGGTCAGGTTACAGCTTCAACATCTGCTTACCCCGATTCTGCCCGGTGAACAGCCGCATAAAGGTTTTCGGCGCATTCTCAAACCCTTCCTGGATGTCTTCTTGACTGACTAACAGACCGTCTGCCATCCATTGAGCAATATCCTTTCTTGCCTGGGAGAAGCGATCCACGTAGTCCAACACAAGAAATCCCTGTATACGGGAACGGGTACGAACCAGGTTCATTAGACCTCTGGGTCCGGGGGGGACTTCTTCACTGTTATACGAAGAAATTCCACCACACAGCACAATTCTGGCATTCATTGCCAGACAACCGAGAGCTGCCTCCAAAATATCACCGCCGACATTTTCATAGTAGACGTCAACGCCCTGCGGGCAGTGTTTCAGTATACCCTTGTATACATTCTCATTCTTGTAGTCGATGGCTGCATCAAAATTCGCTCCCTCAATGAGCCAGGCACATTTTTCAGGCCCACCGGCAATCCCGACAACGCGGCAGCCTTTGATTTTTGCTATTTGGCCAACAACGGACCCGGTTGCTCCCGCAGCACCGGATACCAGGACCGTTTCCCCCTCTTTTGGTTGCCCAACATCAAGCAATCCAAAATAGGCTGTTACACCGGTAAGGCCAAAAATGCTCATGGAATTGGGGATTGAAACACCCTGGGGAATTTTTGAGACTGACATGAGGTCTGCCTGATCCGGAATGAAATAATCCTGCCAGCCACCTGCCCCAATCACCAGGTCACCGGGCTGGAAATCCGGGTTATTGGATTTCACCACCTCACCGGCCGAGGCGCCACGCATGATGTCGCCTATTTGCATAGGCGGCACGTAGTTCGGCCTGTCCACCATCTGCCCCCTGAAAGTTGGATCAAACGAGAGATACAGATTATGAACCAGGATTTCGCCATCCCCCGGTTCGGGGATGGACTGCTCCCGATATTCGAAGTTTGACTCCTGAACCATGCCCTGCGGGCGTTCTTTAAGCAACCATTGTCTGTTCATTTCTGCACTCATTTTTTTTTCCTCCGTTCAAGGTAATAGAAAGCGACACTCGTTTTCTCAATACCCCAAATTTTATAATCAACCCAGGGTGATGTCAATTATTATAGTAAAAAGACGACAGATCAGCAATGTCCGGTTAGGTTTTTGCGGAAAGCTGAACGATGAAATCTGGATCGCGCTTATAAGGATTTATTAGATTTTCTTAGTTTAGCGTAACGAAAATTAGCCTTGTTTGAGCAAGGCAGGCGAGTTTGGCGGTTGGATA
>JABGPJ010000075.1 GCA_018645005.1 Deltaproteobacteria bacterium
CCTTTTGATCACTAAACCATTTTACGGTTCCCGTCGCCATAAATCAAACCTCCTGTTTTCAAAAAATTTTTCAAAATCACAATCTGCTTAAACCCATTTTGTATAATTATATGGTTGTTTCATGTCAAGGGAAAAGTCGATTCTGGGACCGCTGATATTGGGATTCCGTGGGATTCCGGGGACCGGGATTCCGGGGAAAGTATATCTATTTCTTGACACGGGGTCCACTTAAGTAAGATCAACCCCATGCTTTTTTGCACGGCAGGAACTGCAAGAGTGGTGACGGGCGTTGTGACCATATATTCCCTCGAATTCGCGACCATTTTTATTGACCACCCGGATTAGCTGTATTATTATACAGATATTAACAACGCAAATGGAGAAAGGAGGAACGTATGGAACAGATCAGGGTAAATCTAACCATTGAGCGCCAAGTATGGAAAAGCTTTAGCGAGCTTGTGCCGAATCGCCAGAAAAGCAGGGCCGTCAATGAGTTATTAAGAAACGAAATCGCAAAAAAAATCCGGCAAAATGAGGAAAAGGCATTGAGTCTGGCATTTGCCGAGGCTTCAGAAGACAAGGACCGTCAGACCACAATTAGCGGGTGGGAATCATTGGACGCAGAGGGGTGGGATTAAATGGATCAGGGAGACATATACATTGTCAATTTGAACCCGACAGTTCGTAACGAAATCGGCAAAACCAGGCCAGGGTTGATCATTTCGATAAATGCCATGAACCACAAATCGCCACGCCTGGTTGTTGCCCCCATAACCTCAACAACCCACAAAATATACCCCTTTGAAGTATTTCTCCCCCGGGGTACAACCGGTCTTGAAAAAGATTCAAAAATAATGGTGGATCAATTGAGGAGTTTGGACAAAAAGCGATTGGTGAGAAAAATTGGCAGCATTGACAAAAAGGCCTTATCCAAAACCTGCGCCATAGCCCAACGGCTTCTTTCAGTCGATTGAATAAACGTCTCTGTCAGTCTGTGGCTAATTCCCTATGGGTTCGATGCAGACATCCTTTCTATTTCGTTTCATCAGCTTTAGTTTATTCCTCAAAACCCATTTCAAAGGAACGGCAATTTTCTTTTTCATGGCCGGAGAAGCTGATCCGATCATCCAGCCTCCGGCCTTTATGAACCACCGGTTGTGGCTTCTGTCTCTCATGACTCAAACTTTTCAATTCAAATTCACGGCAAAGACACTCTTCATAGGCCGACTCAAACAACCCCGGACCCAGCGCCTTATGCACTTCAATGGCCGCCCCAATGATTTTACGGCTCAATTCGTTGCTGTCCATTCCCATTTATCTCATTTTTTACCGCAGAGACGCAAAGAACACAGAGTTTTTTTTAATTCTTAATATCAGTTCTCAGCGTCCTCTGCGTCTCTGCGGTGATATCTTAACGCCTACCAAACGCCGCCCTTATGGGATCAGGAACCCGCTCTTTATAACCTCAACCACATCCCCTACCGCCGGTCGTCGCCCATTCAGACCCCAGATATTATCGGTCATGACCGAAAGGGTATTCTCCTCCGTCTTTTCCCCCGCCCCCCGAACCGGCATGCACCCGCAAAACACGCCGGCAAAAATCACACAAAAAGACCTTAACGCTCCTCTTCAAGGTTCTCATCCGAGGGAAAGGGGTCAAGACTGCAGACCCCCACCTTGCATTTTCTTCATTTTGTTGACTATGACCTCTGTTGCACATATAATGTTAAAGGACGGTGAATTGAGTTTTGGAATACAAATTGGAGGTTTGCACATGGAAACAATTAATGCAACCGTATCAAGCAGGGGCTATATTGTTTTGCCTGCTCGTCTCCGAAAAGAAATGAACATAAAAGCAGGCACAAAAGTCTTGTTAAGCAGAGAAGAGAATAAGAGTATTTTGCAACCGGTCAGTTCTTTTACCCGGAAACTGGCTGGTCTGACCGTTCAGAGCTTTGGGGCAAATCCCGATGAGGTTGAAAAATTCATTGACAGAGAACGGGAAGAACGATGAAAATCATTGCACCTTCAGTGCTTAAGAAAAAAATTGCCTGCAAAAAACTATTGGTCGATACCAACATCATCATTTATTTAACAGACTCGATCGAGCCCTACGAACCACTTTCCAGGCTGATACTTGAAATGATTGAAACGGGTGCCGCTTCTGCTGTGCTGTCGATTGTTTCTGTCGCAGAGGTTATGAAGGGGCCAATAAACAAGGGACAACACCGTAACGCGCGAGATGTCAGAAATTATCTCTTTAATTTTCCAAATATCTACTGTCAGGAAATAACAATGGACGTTCTGGGCCATATGGGAAAAAATAATTTGATCGACTGGTCAAAATTGAGAACCATGGACAGCCTGGTAATCGCTTCAGGTTTGGAAAATGACGTGGATTTATCCATTTCCAACGACGCTCACTTTAAAAAAGCGATTCCCGGCAAAAGATTCCTTTCGCTTGGTGCGCTGTAAATCAGAGTTTGTCCCCCTTACCTAAATGACCTCAATATGTAAAAATGATTCCACGTCACTTCTACGGTCGGACCTTTGCCGGGAGATACCTTCTCGCTCTGGTCAGGATTCTGGTTTGGGTTTGGGGGTCTTTGTTTGGGGGTTTGGGGGTCTTTTGGGGATCAAATCTTTGATTGACTCATGTTTGGTGAAGAGGACTCATCAAAGGGCGTTTCCTAAACGAACCGTTCCACTGTTCGTTTAATGCCTTCTATTGCTGCCACTTATCTTTATAGGCTCACGTTCTTCACCATTTTGTTACTCAACCCAATTTTCCAGACGCAGACTAACAACTCTTTCAAATTCTTTGACGTTGTTAGTCACCAATGTCATCTCTTGCGACCGGGCTAGACCTGCTATGAGGAGATCATAAGGACCAATTGGCATTCCTTTCTTTTCAAGTTGAGCACGAATAATTGCGGCTTCTATGGCAGAGAAACGATCCAGGTTAATAATTTTCAATGGTAAAAGGAATTTAGCAAGGGCATTCTTTGAACGTTGCGGATATCGACTTTTTTCGACACCATATTCAAGTTCGAATAGCGTAATTGCGGAAATTGCAACATCTTGTGGTGAATGTTGCCTGAATCGCTCGAGAACCTCCGGTGGACGTTTTCTAATGAGATATATGCAGATATTGGTATCAAGCAGATAGCGCATTAAAAAGACTCTCTTTTCTGCATGAGAGGCTGATTACGTCCGTCTTCCATAAAGTCCTCCGGGAACTCACTAAGAGAGTCGAACAAAGAGTCCCAAGTCGTTTCTATCGGCTCCAGTATCACCTGATTGCCGTTCTTGTATATTTTCACCTCATTACCAGGAATTCTAAATGCCTTCGGCAGCCTTACTGCTTGAGAATTGCCGCTCTTAAATAATTTTGCTGTTTCCACTTTCTCGCCCTCCTCATTGTATATACTTTTAATATCTACATCTTCAGGCTTAAAGTCAACCGAAAAGAGAGGGCTGCCGGTCATGGGAAGATTAAAAAGATGAACGTCCAACATCGAACATCGAACGTTCAACATCGAATGGAAAACGGGCCACCACAGTTTACGGTTTCCGGTT
>JABGPJ010000130.1 GCA_018645005.1 Deltaproteobacteria bacterium
ATTCGGATCAATCCATTTCTTATTTCAAGAATTGAAATAAGAAATTTCATTTTTTTGAGATCCTTCTATCGCTACGGCAGTGGATGTAAAAAGGGATGGAAACCCTTGCAATGGATTCCCAACCGGAACAAGCAGACAGTTGTTGCCGTCTTCTTTCAAACTTTACCGAAAACTACTTGTGCAAAACCTCTACATATGCAAATATGTGAAGAGATATTGCAAAAGGATAATCTATGGAAAGAAATGAGAAGGTTCTAAAAATTGCAAAGGAAAAAGGCATTGTCAGAGCAAGCGATCTGGAAGCTGAGGGCATATCGCGAAACTATTTGTATGCCTTTTGTAAAAGCGGCCTTCTGCAAAAGCTCTCCAGGGGGCTTTACACACTTCCTGACGGCCCTATAACAGAACATATAAATCTGATTGAAGTCGCAAAACGTATTCCAAATACTGTTATTTGCTTGATTTCAGCACTCAGTTTTCACGATCTCACAACACAAATACCACATGAGATCTGGGTTACCCTCCCCAGAGGAGCCTGGCGCCCTAAAATCGACTATCCACCACTAAACCTCACCTATGTCTCCGGAGATGCTTATTCATTTGGAATCCAGGAGCATATTATCCAGGGAGTTGCAGTTAAGATGTACAGTCCGGCAAAAACTGTGGCTGATTGTTTTAAATTCAGAAACAAAGTTGGTATGGACGTAGCAATGGAAGCTATTCGAGACGTATGGCGATCCCGTAAGGCGACTATGGATGAGCTGGTTAAGGCAGCCGAAATCTGCAAAGTATCCAAGGTCATGCTGCCCCGCCTGGAGGCGATCATATGACAGATACAACACATAATACTGCTCATTCTGTTTTTCAACGCCTACTTAATAGAGCCAGACACAATAAATTTGAGGACAGCTTATGCCAAGTTATTTTTGTACGATCCCTAACAAAACCACCTTTACCGAGGTGCTGCACTATCCAACCTGCTCCTGAATCATCCCCCTGACAGTGGGCCGATAAAACTGACGGTGTCACCGTCAGCCAGCTTTTTGTTGGCTTTGCAGCGTTCATAGTTCACCTGGCAGACAATACCGTTTCTCAACAGTAAAGGGATCTTCAATTTCTTATAGAGATCGCGCAGGATCGCACCTTCCGGTAGTTCAAGATATCCATTGTCATCCAATAGTTCGGATTCTCCGAATAGCGGCGCATACACCTTTATTTTCATAGCGTTTTCCCAGTGCAGGTAGTTGAAGTGACCTTTCCAAAAGCCGAGCCCTCAAGGCCCGGCTTTTCGGGTTAAGCCGCTTTGACGTTCTCTGTGGGAACCATGGTAATGGCATCCACCAGACAGTCTTTGGCGCAGATTTTACAGCCGTTGCAGGGGTTGTGATCTCCCAGGCGGGGATAAGCTTTCTTGTACTTGTCCAGGCCCGTTTTAAATAGACCTACAGCTGTTTTATCTGATTCAGATAGGAGAAAGTTATGGATAAGCAATCTTGGAAAAATAAGAGCTGCTTTTTAACTGAGCGCGAAGTGGAGAAAAAATACTGGCTTTCAACATCACGTTTGCAGCAACTTCGATGGCAAAGAAAGCCGCCAAGTTGCTACAAAATCGGGAGGAGTATTTTAAAAAAATAATTTGGCCAAAGTACAATTGGAAAAAAAGGGAGCTCGTATTGTCGTCAGAAAATCGCTGACAAATGCAGATGGATTGCTACTCCGAATCAATGTCCCCTGAATATCCTAAAAGACTAAGGAAACGATGTTTCCAAGGATCTCGAGAATGATCATAGTAGTGCAGACAGCCACAAATGCAATGACCAATTTCTGCCTTCCTGTTGCTGGTTTCATATCTGGTTTAATAGCACTGGATTATTTAGATAACTGGTATTGTCATACCGGTTTCATTCCCGATTTGTGAACAGTTTTCTTGTAGGCTCTTTTCACTCGACTCTTAATCCATCTGAGATAGTCCTCAAAGGCTGGAACCGGGCATAGATATTTACACCAGGGACGTTTCACTACCAGTGAAAACAACAGCACGATAGAGAGGAAAAGCACCTCCCGGTTGGTTCCTGACAGGCTGAAAAGGGTACTATAGACTTCAAAGGAGCTGATGCCGGGATTTCTGAAAATCAGGGCAATCAAGACCGCCATCCAAAGGATCCCTCTTCTCAACCACTTAAAAACGTCATGATACTTTTTTGAGTGAAAGTTTTTTGCTTTACCAAACGCAGCCATGCACTCCTGAGCAGCACCAAACGGACAGACGGTATAACAGTAAATATTATTATTGGTTGTCAGAAAGATTAAGAGTACGCCGAAAATTAACAAGTACCAATATAGCTGGTAGTGAAGATCGGGCCAATATCCCATCAGAAACTTATTTATATCCACCAAAGTGAGTGGATGATTCAATATAAAGCCGATGACGACCAATCCCGATAGCATCAATAGCCAACGAAGCCGTTTTTTGGTTTTCCCTGAAGTATATTTGATTCCAAAGACGCCGGTCATCAGTAGTAAAACCAGGACAAGTTCAGGGTAACCCAGTTGGAATTCCGCTGGTTTTTGATCGAGTTTTGGCAGGTTCAGCTCATTCAATGCAGTTTCCCGACTAGCCTCTTTGATGGACTGAATGACAGCTCTCGTTGTATAAGTTGCACCCGTGATACCATCCACATCCCCGTCGATCTCAAATGGATCCTTGTAGCTCTTGCCCTTCATTGATCTGAGCAAGGGGCTTTTCATGACCTTCTCAAACCAGGAGGGCGTCTCCCGATGTTCTACCACAACTGCATTAACCACAGTTCCATCCGGGTCTACACTGACCGCTACCTTGAGAGGTCCACCAAACCCATCTGATTTTTTGACTGAGATATAGCCTGCCGGCTGATCGGATCCCTGCTTGAAAGCGGCATAGGTTTCAAAACCGGTTTTTTCATAGCGATCCATCCCCGGCAACAGCGCCTGAAAATGGTCAGTGATATCACTCAGACTGCGGTTAAAGCCAATAACAGCCGCAATAACAAGAGTAACCAGGGTGATTATGGCCAGAATGTTTTCCGTTCGGTTGCTGCGCTTCATCATTTCAGTTCTCTAATACCGTTAACGCCGTATTGATGATACTGCCGATAAATTCTTTGTCCTGGGTCTCCTTGCAGGTGATGCGCAGGCCTTTCATGGTAGATCCCAGAAAGCGACTGATCGCGACCGGGTCTTTCTCTTTATTTAGTTCACCCTTTTCCTGGGCGGATATCAGGACTTTTTCAAAAGCCTTCTCCAGCCTGCGCAGTTTCAGACCTGCTGTCTTCACCAGCTCCTGATCAATATCAGTCATCTCGGCGATGGTATTGACAAAGAGACAGCCGGCTCGCATCTGCTCTTCGACCAGGCCTAAAAAAGCGATATCAAAAAACGTATGGATTTGCCGGATAGGGGAATCGCCGGACAGTAGAAACTTTTCCAGTTCCGCGAGAAACAACTGTTCATACAGGTTCAGTGCTTCCAGGTAGAGGGCACGTTTGTCCCCAAAGGTCGCATACATACTGCCACGATTCAATCCCATGGCATCC
>JABGPJ010000019.1 GCA_018645005.1 Deltaproteobacteria bacterium
TGCGTTGCAGGCGATTAAGGATTTAAAATACAAGGGTGGGTTTGCCAGAACCAATTTTGAGCCAGTGATCGACCACGATGATTGTGATCTGTGTGAAACCTGTGCGGATATGTGTCCCATTGAAGTGATGAGTCTGGGTCAGGACGATTCCGACGAGCTAAAACTAAGTAGCCATTCTTCAACTGCTTTTTTCCATGGTTTTTCTTTTCCCCCCACAAGATTTACAAATTCCAATTTTCGAAATAATGGGACACTAATGGTTTGACATGCATTTTTGATTGCGTATAGAATGGCCAAAATAGAGCAAATGCTCTTTTTTCATTTGGTTTTGATTTTGAAACCGAGCACCACTGGTGACAATGCGTACATAGGCTCTTTGCGTTCCAGCACCGGCATCGGAATATATGAATGAATTGCAGGTTTCCATTGCTTAGCCATGGAAACGATAATAATGGATCGTACAAAAATAACTTGGCATAAGCTGTCCGCAAAAGTCCCTTAAAGACCGGACATTTTGCTGACAGAATGCCACAGCAACGTGTTTCTTTAACACCAATGGGAAACACTTGAGTAATTTTTGAGCCGACCCTTAAACAGGGCATGTGACAATGTGCCCCTATGATTAAGCAGGTAACCATGTCAAAAGATGACTATCGAAAGGTTCAAAGACAGTTGGATCAGTATTGTATCGGTTTTCCAGCCACAGAATCCGGTGTTGAAATAGACATCATCAAAGAGTTGTTCAATGAAAAAGAGGCCGGGTTGTTTTCGAAAATGGAAGGTGAACTTGAAACTCCCGAGTCCGTTTCCCAAAGGATTGGTCAACCGGTTGAGGAAGTTGCGAAAGAACTGGAGGCGATGGCGGTCAAAGGACTCTTGTTTAGAGTTCGGGAAGCGGGTGCGGTAAAGTACAGTGCGATTCCATTTATACATGGCCTGCTGGAATTTCAGATATCGTGGATGCCAAAGAAACTGGTACACTTGACCGGAAATTATATCAAGGAGATATTGCATGAAAACCTTGCCAGTACTCTGGCCATGCGTGTTTTACCGGTCAATGAGTCTATTGAGGTTAAAAATCAAGTTGCATCCTATGATGATGTATACGAGATACTCAAGAAAGAAGAGCTCATTGCTGTAGCGGATTGTGCGTGCAGAGTGCAGAAAAAAGTATTTGACCGAGCCTGTGACAGCCCTATGGAGGTCTGCATGATGGTCGGCCCCATGGCCGAATATTATCTGGAAAACAAGATGGGACGTCAGATTACCCTGGAGGAGGCCATGCGGATTACCAGGGAATCCAATGAGGCCGGTCTTGTGACACAGACCCAATCCGTCACCAGACCTTTTATGATCTGCAATTGTTGTAAATGCTGTTGTGGTTTCCTGGGCGCCCAGAGAAGAACACCCTTTCCGGGCAAATTGGTGATTTCCAATCATATGGCCGTTATCAAAGCGGATCAATGTTCGGGATGTGAGATCTGTCCGGAGTATTGCCAGACAGAGGCGATCACTATGAATGCAGAAGGGATTGCTGAGATTAATTATGACCGATGTATTGGCTGCGGTCTGTGCATCTCCTCCTGCCCTGATGACGCTCTGTCCCTGATAGCCAAACCGGATAAAGTTCATAACGCTCCCATGAAAACACTGCATGAACAGTTGGCAAGTGAAGCAGAAAAAAGACTAAACACCAAGTTAGAGAAAAATCAGGTGGTTGATTTTGGTTTTAATTAATCAGTTCCAAACAGAAGGAGTTACAATGAAGTACACGGATTATGAATTAACATTTCCAAAACCTGATTTGCTGGTTAACCGAAAAGATCTGGATTTCTTTCTTTTTGACTGGTTGAAAATTGATGCTGAGGATAAAACCTCACCGCCTCGAAGTTTAATGGACAGGTCTGAAGTATCCGCCCTTCTCGATAAGGCGTCGACGATAGCCCGTGAAAAAATGCTCCCTTTTGCAGCAACGATCGATGAAAATCAGCCAAAACTGGAGGACGGTAAGGTCTTCATCACACCTGAAGTAAAAGAGATATTACAAACCTTGATCAAAGAAGGTTTCTGGAGTCTGTTTGCACGAACCGGCAAATACAAAAACCGCTATTCCGAGACAGTTGAATCTGCTTTACTGACTATTTTTTCGAGCTCAGAAGTTTCTTCAACCTCATATTTGGGCCTTGCCCTTGGTGCGGCCAGATTAGTGGACAGTTTCTGCTCACCTGAATTGAAGGAAAAATATCTGCAGCCGATGTATGAAGGCCGGTTCTTTGGCACCATGGTATTATCGGAGACTGAACACGGTTCTACCCTTTCTCATATTCAAACGACCGCTGACCCCCAGAATGACGGCACGTATCACATAAAAGGGGAGAAAACCTGGATATCAGCAGGCGATCACGATCTGTCTGAAAATAACATTCATATGGTACTGGCCAGAACACCGGATGCGCCTGAGGGAATTCGTGGAATTTCACTTTTTCTGGTACCCAAATATCCTGTCAATGATGATCACAGCCTGGGTGAAAGAAATGGCTACGATATCGTCAGGATCAACCCCAAAATGGGTGCTCGCTCTTATGTGAACAACTTAATGCGTTTTGGTGACACGAAGCCGTGTCTCGGCTATCTAGTCGGTCAGGAAAATATGGGCCTCGCTTATATGTTCCAGATGATGAATGAGTCTCGCATCGCCGTCGGCCAAGGTGCTGCTGTAATGGGCTATGCGGGTTACCAGTATGCAGTGGCCTATGCCAAATGGCGAGTTCAGGGAAAGGCCATGACGGCCAAGAAAGGAGATCCCCCAACGCCAATTATCAATCATCCTGATATTCGCAGGATGTTGTTAATGCAAAAATGTTATGCAGAAGGGAGTCTGGCTCTTTGCATGTATGCCTCCAATATTCATGATAAACTGATGAATGCCGGCACCGATGAAGAACGAAATGATTTGTATAATTATTATGAGTTTCTGACCCCTATTGTTAAATCCTATCCTTCCGAATGGGGTCTTGAAGCAAACAAATTGGCCATACAAGTTCTTGGCGGCGCGGGTTATGTCCGGCTGCACCCGACAGAATGTTTTTATCGAAATAATCGCATCAACGCTATCCATGAGGGAACCCATGGTGTTCAGGCGGTTGATCTTCTGGGACGCAAAATTGCCCGGTCAGATGGCATCGAATTAAGGATCTTAAGCGCCCAAATCGACAAAACCTGCCTGCAGGCCGAAAAGATTTCAGAGCTTCGTGGTCTGGGTGCAGAACTGATGAGACGCCTTCATCAGGTGCTCGATGTCACTGAACAACTCTTAGAAATTAATCGCAATGGAGATCGAGTCAAGTTCCTTGCCGACTCCACTGCTTACCTGGATATGATGGGACATCTGCTTGTCGGTTGGTTGTGGTTGGACATGTCAGTTGCCGCCAGCCAAAAACTGAATGGGGATAGCAAAGATGCCGACCCTGATTTCTTAAACGGAAAAATTCACGCCTGCCAATTCTACTTTGAACGTGAAATTCCAAAGATTGATGG